>JAOPWG010000042.1 GCA_025965775.1 Modestobacter sp.
TGATGATCCGCTGGCGGGCCCGCTCGCGACGGGGGTCGGGCAGCGGGATCGCCGACAGCAGCGCCTGGGTGTACGGGTGCGCGGGCCGGCTGAAGAGCTCGTCCCGCTCGGCGATCTCGATGATCCGACCGAGGTACATGACCGCGATCCGGTCGGAGATGTGCCTGACCACCGACAGGTCGTGGGCGATGAACAGGTACGACAGCCCGAAGTCGTTCTTCAGGTCCTCGAGCAGGTTGATGACGCCGGCCTGGATGGAGACGTCGAGGGCCGAGACCGGCTCGTCCAGGACGAGCACCTTGGGCTGCAGGGCCAGCGCCCGGGCGATGCCGATGCGCTGTCGCTGTCCGCCGGAGAACTCGGCCGGGTAACGGTTGGTGTGCTCGGGGTTGAGTCCCACGGTCTCGACCAGCTGCCGGACCCGGGAACGCAGCTCCGCGTCGTCCTTGGTCAACCCGTGGATGACCAACGGCTCGGCGACGATGTCGAAGACAGGCAGGCGCGGGTTCAGTGAGGCGTAGGGGTCCTGGAAGACCAGTTGGATGTCCCGGCGCAGGGGTCGCATCTGCTTGCGGGACAGTCCGACGATCTCCCGGCCCTCGAAGAGCACCGACCCGCCGGTGGCCGGCTGGAGGTTGAGGATCGCGCGGCCGGTGGTCGACTTGCCACAGCCGGACTCACCGACCAGGCCGAGGACCTCACCGGGGTAGAGGTCCAGGTCCACGCCGTCGACCGCCCGGACGGCGCCGACGGTGCGCTTGATCAGCCCGCCGCCCTTGATCGGGAAGTGCTTCTGCAGACCGCGGACCTTCAGGATCGGCTCGCCGTGCCGGGGGGCGCCGTCGCTGACGCGTTCAGTGGTGGGGGCGCTCATGCCCGATCTCCGTTCGTGCTGCCGGTGGTGGGCGCCGTGCCCCCGGCGCTGACCACGCTGCCGGTGTCGGGACGCGCCGTCCCGGGCTCGGTCTGCTCGATCGGCGGGGTGCCGGGAGCGACCGCGTCCCGGGCACCCTCGGCGGTGGCCAGGTCGGCCGGGATCGCGGCGGATGCCAACTCCGCGTCCTCCGAGGTCTCGCTGAACACCTCGGCGGCGTGGCCGTGGGCCCGCTCCACCTGGTCGGTGCGGATGCAGGCGGCGTTGTGCGCGGGCCCGACCTGGACCAGCGCCGGCTCCGCCGCGTCGCACTCGGCGATGTGCAGCGGGCAGCGCGGGGCGAACGGGCAGCCGGGCGGCATGTTGACCAGCGAGGGCGGCGAGCCGGTGATCGGCGTCAGCCGCTCGCGGGTGGTCGAGTCCAGCCGGGGCAGCGACCCGAGCAGCCCCAGGGTGTACGGCATCCGCGGCTCGTAGTAGATGTTCTCGACGCTGCCGATCTCGACCGGCCGGCCGGCGTACATGACCAGCACCCGGTCGGCGAGGCCGGCCACGACCCCCAGGTCGTGGGTGATCAGCACCATCGCCGCGCCGGTCTCCTGCAACGCGGTCTGCAGCACCTCGAGGATCTGGGCCTGCACGGTGACGTCCAGGGCCGTGGTCGGCTCGTCGGCGATGATCACCTCGGGCTGGTTGGCCATGGCGATCGCGATGACCACGCGCTGGCGCATACCGCCGGAGAACTCGTGCGGGTAGGAGCGCACCCGCTCCTTGGCATTCGGGATGCCGACCAGGTCCAGCAGGTCCACCGCCCGCGCCTCGGCGGCCTTGGACGACAGTGACCTGTCGTGGGTGCGCAGGGTCTCCTCGATCTGGTAGCCGATCCGGTAGACCGGGTCCAACGAGGTCATCGGGTCCTGGAAGATCATCGATACGCCCTTGCCGCGGATCCGCGACATGCTGCGGTCACTCTGCCCCAGCAGCTCCTGGCCGCGGTACTTGACCGAGCCGGTGACCCGCGCGGAGGCGGGCAGCAGGCCCATCACCGCCAGCGACGTCACCGACTTGCCGGAGCCGGACTCCCCCACGATGCCGAGCACCTCACCGGAGCGCAGCGCATAGTCGACGCCGCGGACGGCGTGCACCGAGCCGTCCTCGGTGGGGAAGCGGACGTTGAGGTCACTGACCTGCAGCAGGGGCGCGGAGGGGTCGAACCCGCCCAGGCTCGTCGTCCGCGAGCCGGCCTGGCTGAGCGTGCCGGAGGACGTGGCGCCGACGGCGGGGGCACCGGACGTGCCGGTACCCGTGGTCCCGAGGGTGGACATGGAACTCCTGTTCAGGGGTGCTGTCAGGCCCGCACGCGGCGGTTGCTCGGGTCGAAGGCGTCCCGGATGCCGTCACCGATGAGGTTGATCGACAGCACGATGATCAGCAGCGCGAGGCCCGGGAAGTAGAAGAGCCAGGGCCGGGTGCTCGCTGCCTGCACGCCGTCGGAGACCAGGCGGCCCAGGGACGTCTGGTTGGCACCGTTGACGCCGAAGCCGAGGTAGGTCAGGGCCGCCTCGAGGGTGATGGCGGTCGCCGCGGCCAGCGTCGTCCACACGATCAGCGAGCCGAGCGTGTTCGGGATCAGGTGCTTGAAGATGATCCGGCTGCTGGAGGCCCCCATCGCGTGCGCGGCCTCGACGTACTCCTTCTCCCGCAGGGAGAGGAACTGGCTGCGCACGATGCGGGCCAGGTCCAGCCAGCCGAACAGGCCCAGGATGATGCCCACCCCCAACGGCGTGCGCGAGCCGGGGAAGTTGCTGGCCACGACGATCAGCACGACCAGCAGGGGCACGGTCAGGATCAGGTCGACCAGGCGCATGAGCACGCTGTCGACCCACGTGCCGAAGTAGCCGGCGAGCGCGCCGACCAGCAGGCCGAGCGGGAAGGCGATCACGACGAACAGCACGACGATGAACAGCGACCGCTGCACTCCGGTCATGATCCCGGCCATCAGGTCACGGCCGATGGCGTCGCTGCCCAGGAGGTAGCCGGCCGTGCCGGGCGGGACGGACTGCTCGTTCTTGTTCTGCGTGGCGTAATCCACGCCGGTCAGGAGCGGGCCGAGGAAGCCGAAGGCCAGCAACAGCACGAAGATGACCAGCCCGGTCATGCCGATCTTGTTGTGGAAGAAGCGCCGGACGATCTGCTGACGCTGGCTGCGCGCCTTGACGGTGAACTCGCGCTCGACCCCGCCCCCGCGCTGCGGGGCGCCGGGGACGGCGGGGAGGACCCCGCCGGCGGTGTCCGTGGTGGCCTGGGTGGTGGCCATGGAGTCCCTTCTCTCTCGAACGGGGCGGCTCAGGCCAGCCGGATCCGTGGGTCGAGGACCGCGTAGAGGATGTCGGCGATCAGGTTGAAGACGACGACGAACACGGCGCTGACGAGCAGCCAGCCGAGGACGACGTTGATGTCGTTCTGCCCGATGCCACTGGCCAGCAGGTACTCACCCATGCCGTGCCAGACGAAGACGGTCTCGGTGATGACGGCGCCGCCGAACAGCGTGCCGATACCCAGCGCGACGACCGTCGTGAGTGGGATGAGCGCGTTGCGCAGGCCGTGCCTGACCACGGTGCGCCGGTAGGTCAGCCCCTTGGCCCGGGCCAGGCGCATGTAGTCCGAGCCGAGCACGTCGAGCATGGCGGCACGCTGGAAGCGGCTCCACGCGGCGAAGGACAGCATGGCCAGGCTGATCGTGGGCAGGATCAGGTGCCCCAGCCGGTCGGACCAGAGTTCCCAGCCGCTGGCGTACAGCGACAGCCCGGGTGTCTCCTCGCCGATCGTGTAGAGGACCTGGGATCCGAGGAGGTCGTTGATCCCGCCGGCCACGAACTCCTTCAGCAGCGCGGCGAACCAGAAGGTCGGCAGTGCGATGAGGATGTAGACCAGGAACGTGAAGAAATAGTCCGAGGGCTTGTACTGCCGCACCGCGCCGATGACGCCGACCACGATGGCCAGCAGGACGGCGATGATCACCGCGGCGAGGATCATGCGCCCGGTCACCAGCAGCCGGGTCCACAGCTGTTGGGCGACCGGGGTGCCGTTGATCGTCTCGCCGAAGTTGCCGGTGACGGCGCCGGAGAGCCAGTGCCAGTACCGGATGAAGAAGTTGTCGTTGAGCCCGAGCTGTTCGCGCAAGTTGTCGAAGAACGACTGCGGCGGGCGCGGGTTGCGGGTGTAGTACTTGGCCAGCGGGTCGAAGCTGGCGGCGCAGAGCGCGAACACCAGGAACGAGCTCACCAGCAACACGAGGACGGACGCCAGGATCCGTCTGATCGTGAAGAAGAACATGCGGTGACCTTACGCCGAGAGCGGAAGTCGTCCGGCCGGAACGACCAGATCAGCGGGGCACTCCGCGGTGTCCCAGGCCCGTGCCGGGGGCGCCCGGACGGGGCGGTGGACGCCGGCCGACAGGGCAACGTCGAGGTCACCGACCCGACACAGCGGCGTCACGTCGTGCCCGCAGACGCCACGGCCCCCGGGAGGACGTCCCGGGGGCCGTGGCGTGCAACCGGTGGCCGGCACCGCCGCGGGGGGCGGCGCCGGACCGGAGGGGTGCGGTGGTGCGGTGGCGCGGTGGTGCGGAGCCGTGCTGCGGTCCGGAGGGACCTCAGGTCACTGCTTGGTCGCCCACTTCTCCGAGTTCCAGAGCGGGCCGGCCTGCGAGGCGTTGTCCTCGACACCGGTGATGCTGCTCTGGTGCGCGATGAAGGTCGGCTTCTGGTACAGCGGGATGGTCGCCAGCTGGTCCCACAGCAGGGCGTCGATCTGGTTGCCCAGGGCGGCCTGCTTGGAGGTGTCCGGCTGCTCGTTCAGCTGCGCGAACAGCGAGTCGATCGCCGGGGTGCCCATGCGGGAGTAGTTCTGCTGGATGCTGCCACCCTGCGGCGCCGCGTAGATCGACTGCGACGAGGACACGAACGGGGTCCCGACCCAGGCGAACAGCGCGATCTGGAAGCCGCCGGCCTCGAGGGAGGTCGGCTTGTCCGCACTGGCGAAGATGTCCGGGTTGGCGTTGAACGACGCCTCGATGCCGGCCTTCTGCAGCTGCGGGATCATGACCTCGATCGTGGTCTGACGCAGCGGGTTGTTCGTCGTCGTGTCGATCTTGAAGGACAGGCGCTTCCCGCCCTTGGTGTAGACCCCGTCCGCACCCAGCGTGTAGCCGTCGGACTCCAGCAGCGCCTTGGCGCCGGCGGTGTCCTGCTTCTTGTACATGGCAGGCGCGGTGTCCTTGTACTGCGGCTGGTTGTTCAGGTAGATCCGGTTGTCCAGGACCTGGGCGTCGGAGGAGAACTGGCCGACGGTCTGGTCGACGATCTCCTGACGGTCCAGCGCCATGCCGAACGCCTGACGGACCTTGGGGTCGGCCAGCAACGGGTCGGTGGTGTTGAAGTCCAGGTGCTCGAAGGAGAGACCGAAGTTGACGGTGCTGTCGACGTTGGGCTTCAGCTTCGCGATCTGGCCGACCAGGTCCAGCTGCGGCTGCGGGTAGACCACGCCGAGCTCACCGGACTGGATGCCCTGCACGGTGGTCGTCGGGTCGTTGCCGATGTTCTGGATGACCAGCTGGCTCAGCTTCGGCTTGTCACCCCACCACTTCGGGTTCGGGGTGAGGACGACGATCTGGCTGCCGACGTCGATGTTCTCCTTCTTGACCTGCCAGGGGCCGGCGGAGATGTCACCGACGATGCCGTTGCCGATGGCCCAGCCGGCGGTGATCTCGTCGCAGAGGGCGACCGGGTCGCTCTTGTCCATCAGGTGCGCCGGGAGCAGGTTGCCGAAGAGGGCCTGCCAGTCGGCGTAGGGGCTCTTGTAGGTGACGGTGACGGTCTTGTCGTCACTGCCGGCCTTGACCGAGGCGATGTTCTCGTAGCCGGTCGTCGACAGGTTCGCCGCACAGCCGCCGTCGGCCGGGTCGCCGCTGCGGTTGGCCCGCCAGGTGAATTCGAAGTCTGCGGCGGTGATGGGGGTGCCATCGCTCCAGACCGCCTTCGGGTTGATCGTGTAGGTGTTGACCTGCGTGCCGTTGGCGTCGTCGAGGGTGGGCTCCTGGGCGAGCAGGTCCTGGTCCCACTTGACGCTGAAGTCCGGCTGGACCATGAAGGGGCCGGGCATCACGCGGATCAGGATGTTCGCGGCGGAGACGGCGTTGCCCGCGGCGATGTTCGGGTAGAGGTTCTCCGGGAAGTCGGTCGACTCCCCGTAGACCACCCGGCCGGTACCGCCGCTGGAGGAGCTGTTGCCTCCGCTGTTACTGCCACCGCACGCCGTCAGCACCATCGCGCCGGCGATGCCGGTAGCGACGAGCAGCGAGCTGCGCTTGCTCAACTTCACGTTCGATTGCCTCCTCGACCCGCCTGCGCGGGAGGGAACGATCAGGTCTGGCCGACCCGGGGTCACCGGACGGGACTGGGGACGTGCTTACACGCCGCCTGCCGGACAACTGTCGACAGTCTGTCCGGCAAGGGTGACGGATGGACCCTAGGCAGAGCCGCAAGAGGCAGTCCACGACCGTCACCATCTTGTGACCTCTGCTCACAATCACCCCACAAGTACCGAAGCATCTACGTAACAAGCGGTAGTTTGCCGTACTTTCTCCCGTCCGCGACGCGCCGTCGCGGACGAGTTGATCACGGTTCCGACACCAGCCGGTCCGGTCGCAGGTGGCAACCACCCCCGTCCGATGTGTGTGGGAGGGGTTCGGGAGGGGTAACGGACCACCGACCTGACCCCAGCGTGAGGAGCACTCGATGAGCGCCATGGACAAGATGAAGAACAAGGCACAGGAGCTCGCCGGCCAGGGCAAGGAAGCCGCCGGGGAGGCCACGGACGACCGTGACCTGCAGGCCGAGGGCAAGGGCGACCAGGCCGCCGGCAGCGCCAAGCAGGCCGGCGAGAAGGTCAAGGACATCTTCAAGTGACCCTCCGCCCCACGACCGTGGGGCGCGGCTCGGCATGAGCCAGGAGAGAGCGCCGTCCCGGGTACGTCGGGGACGGCGCTCTCTCCTGTTCGGGCCGCGTCGTCCGGCCCTGCGGGAGAGCACACGATGAGCACTGACTGATGGGCACCGCTGACGGGATGCCCGACGTGGGGTCGGCCGCCTTCGACGCCGCGGCGGCCGCGGTCGAAGCCGCCCTGGCCGCCGGTGCCCGCTACGCCGACGCCCGGTTGGTCGACCGCCGGCACGAGTCGATGACCGCCCGGGACGGTGACGTCCGCTCCCTGAGCCAGACCACCTCCGCCGGGCTGGGCGTGCGCGCGCTGGTCGGCTCCTCCTGGGGTTTCGCCGCCCTCGGCGACCCGGCCGGGGACGTCGATGCCCGGCGCACCGGCGCCCGGGCCACCGCCATCGCCTCCGCCTCGGCCGCCGTCCCCGGGCCGCCGATGGAGCTCGTCGCGGTCCCCGCCGTTCAGGACAGCTGGGCCAACGAGTGCCTCGAGGACCCCTTCGACGTCCCGTTGAGCGAGAAGGGCGACCTGCTCACCGGCGTCACCGCCACGATGCGGGCCGCCGGCGTCGCCGTTGCCGAGGCGCTGTCCCAGGCGTGGGACACCCGGACGGCCTTCGTGTCCAGCGAGGGCGCCCGGATCGGGCAGCACGTGCGCGAGACGGGCGCCGGCATGCACTGCCTGACCGTCGGGGACGGCGAGACCCAGCGACGGTCCTACCCCGCCTTCCGCGGCCAGTACGGAACCCGCGGCTGGGAGCTCGTCCGCGAGCTCGACCTCCCGGCCCACGCCGAGCGGATCGCCGGCGAGGCGCAGGCGTTGCTGACGGCTCCGGCCTGCCCGGCCGCTGACACCACGCTGCTGCTGGGCGGCGAGCAGATGTCCCTGCAGATCCACGAGTCGGTGGGGCACGCCATCGAGCTGGACCGCATCCTCGGATGGGAAGCCGCCTTCGCCGGCACCTCCTGGCTGGACCTGAGCCGGCTCGGCTCGCTGCGCTTCGGCTCCGAGCTGATGACCATCACCATCGACCCCACCATCCCCGGCGCGCTGGGCAGCTTCGGCTACGACGACGAGGGGACCCCGGCCACCGCCCGGGACGCCGTCCGCAACGGGATCTGGGTCGGCGTGCTCGCCGGGCGTGATTCCGCCGCGGTCGCCGGGCTGGACTACGCGGGCTCCGTGCGCGCCGACGGCTACGCCCGGCTGCCGATGGTCCGGATGACCAACGTCGGCCTGGGGCCTGGTCCGCACACCCTGGAGGAGATGATCGCCGCGACCGACGACGGCGTCCTGATGGAGCACAACCGGTCCTGGTCGATCGACGACCGCCGGCTGAACTTCCAGTTCGGCTGCGAGATCGGCTGGGAGATCAAGGACGGCCGGCGCGGGCGGATGCTGAAGAACCCCTCCTACACCGGCATCGGGCCGCGCTTCTGGTCCTCGCTGGACATGCTGGGCGGACGGGCGGCCGGTGAGTGGCGGGCCTGGGGCACCCCGAACTGCGGCAAGGGGCAGCCCGGTCAGGTCGGGCACACCGGGCACGGTGCCGCGCCGGCCCGCTTCTCCGGCGTCCGGGTCGGGGTACGGGGATGACCGCCGCCCCGCTGTCGCTCGACGACCTGGCCACCGCCGTCCTGACCGAGGTCGCCCGCCAGGGCGGCCCGGATGCCGCGGCCATCGTGCGGGCCGAGCACGCCGCACTGGCCCTGACCCGCTTCGCCGGGTCGGCGATCCACCAGAACGTCGCCGACGAACAGACCACCGTGCACCTGGAACTCACCGTGGACGGCGGCCGGACCGCCAACGCCTCGACCACCCGCACCCGCGGGCCCGCCGCGCTCGCCGACCTGGTCGCCGCGACCCTGACAGCGGCCCGCCTGCGCCCCCGCGACCCGGACTGGCCCGGGCTCGGTGGCCCGGCACCGCTGACCTCCTCCGGCTCGCCAGACCCGGCCACCGCCGAGGCCTCCCCCGCCGACCGGGCCGCCGGCGTCGCGGCCTTCATCGAAGCGGCCGGCGGTCTGTCGACCGCGGGGTTCCTGCAGACCGCCTCACTCACCGCCGTGCTGCTCGACTCGGCCGGCAAGCACGTGGCGGGTGCGACGACGTCGGCGGTCTGCGACGGCATCGCCCGACTCCCCGGTGCGGACGGGGTCGCCCGGTCGATCTCGGTCCGGCTGTCCGACCTCGACTGCGCCGCCCTCGGCGCCCGGGCCGCGGCCAAGGCCCGGGCCGGCGTCGACGCGGCCCCGGTCGACCCGGGGCGCTACCCGGTGGTGCTCGAGCCGGCCGCGGCCACCGACGTCGTCGCCGGGCTGGTCACCGGGCAGTTCAACGGCAAGGCGGTCGTGGACGGCACCTCCGGGGTGCGGCTGGGCGAGCAGCAGTTCGACCCGGCCGTGTCCCTGGTCGACGACTCACCGGCCCCCGGCGCCATCGGTCTGCCCTTCGACGTGGAGGGGACCCCCGTGCGGCGGACCGAGCTGGTGCGTGACGGCGTCCCGGTGGGGCTGACCACCGATCGGCGAACCGCCGCACAGCTGGGCCGGGAGTCCACCGGCAACGCCTCCGACGTCAGCGCCACCTGGGGCCCGATCGCCACCGACCCCGCGCTCTCCCCCGGCGCGGGCGGCAGCATCGAGGACCTGGTGGCCGGCCTGGACCGCGGCCTGCTGGTGACCGACTTCTGGTACACCCGGGTCGTCGACCCCACACGATCGGTGTGGACCGGGCTGACCCGTAACGGCGTCTGGCTGGTCGAGGACGGTCAGGTGGTGCGTCCGGTGAGCACGCTGCGGTTCACCCAGTCCTACCTCGAGGCACTGGCCCCGGGCGCGGTCACCGTGGGCTCGGACGTCGGCCCCCAGCCCGCCCGCCTCGCCGGTGCGATGGGCTACAACCGGGTCGCCGTCCCTGCGCTGCGCCTGGCCGCCTGGAACATCACCGGGAACACCACCGGCTGACCCCGCCCCGTTGAGGCTGTCGGTACCGAAAGCACCGGGCGCTCGGTACCGAGAGCCCGGGGAGGGTGGGGTCAGAGGCGGGCGAGGAGCGTGCGGACGGCGGGGAGCAGGGGACGGTCGGCGGGGATCCAGTCCAGGGCCTCCAACTCGCCGGCGGGCAGCCAGCGCAGCTCGCTGTGCTCGTGCGCGACCACCTCCCCGCCGGTCGCCCGCCCCCACCACACCCGCAGCGTCGAGGCGCCCGGGATCCCACCCGCCACGACGCCGTCCAGGGGCACCTCGCCGAGGAAGGCCTGCGGGACGACGTCGACGCCCAGCTCCTCGCGACACTCCCGGACCAGCGCCGCGAGGTCGTCCTCCCCGACCTCGACCTTGCCGCCGGGGAACTCCCACAGCCCGGCCAGCGGACCCGAGCCGCGCTGGGCGACCAGCACCCGCTGCCGGTCGTCGACCAGCGCCGCGCCGACCACCTGGGTGACCTCGCGGGCCGCCTCCGCGGCGGCGGCCGCGTACGCATCCAGGTACGACTGCATGGACCGCACCACGCGACGGCGAAGCACGGTCCGGTCGACCAGACCGCCGAGGGCACCGGGCAATCCGGTCGACCAGTCGACCTGCTCGTCGACCAGGGTGCCCGCGCCGGTGGCGGAGAAGCGCCGGGTGTGGGTCAGCCGGCCTCCCCGGCCGAGGACGGCGGAGTAGACGTCGCAGTGCGGGCGGACCGACCCGACCTCCTCCAGCGGCTGCGGCCACGGCCGGCCCAGCCGCCGCGCGACGTCGAAGGCGACGGTCAGCGGGGCCTCCACCAGGGCGGTGAACCGGAGCTGGGACACCACGTCAGGGTCGCAGACACGGCAGGATGGGGTCCGTGCGCATCTCTGCCCGGGTCGACTATGCGGTGCGGGCAGCGATCGAGCTGGCCGCCGCCGCCCCCGACGCCCTCACCTGTGACCGCATCGCCCAGTCCCAGGGCATCCCCTCGCGGTTCCTGCAGTCGATCCTCGGGGACCTGCAGCACGCCCGGCTGGTGACCAGCCAGCGCGGCCGGGAGGGCGGCTACCGGCTGGCCCTTCCGCCCGAGCAGGTGTCGATCGCCCGGGTCATGCGGGTCGAGCAGGGCTTCCTCGCCGAGGTCCACGGCCAGCGCCCCGAGGACGTCGAGTACCCCGGTCCCGCCGCCGAACTGGCCCGCGTCTGGGTCGCCGCCCGGGAGAGCTACCGGCAGGTCCTGGAGCGGGTGACCCTCGCCGACGTGGTCGCGGGCACCCTGCCGCCGCACGTCGCCGAGCTGGCGGAACTGGAGAGCGCATGGCGCTCCTTCGGCGCCGTGGCCGGCGACGTCACCGGCTGAACACCACCGCACACGCCGGACCGACGACCGGCCGACGGAACCGGCGGGGCGGGGCGCCTGCCCCCCGGCGTCCCGGTGTGGCACCATCGACGCGTGACGGACTGCGGCGCGCTCCTCGTAGAGCGGCTGCACGTCGATCTGGCGCGGGTCTCCAGCGCCGCGTGTCGCGCCGCGCGCTGACCCGGCACATCCCCGCAGCCCCCGCTGCACACCCACCCGGCCAGCACCGCGTCACGCCCACTCCGTGCGGTCGTGCCGGCGCAGAGGAGAAGTACTGACGTGTCCTCCCCTACCCGCACCAGCAGCCGCCCCGCCCGTGGGCAGGGGCAGTGGGCGCTCGGCTACCGCGAGCCGCTGAACCCCAACGAGCGGATGAAGAAGGACTCCGACGGCCTGGAGGTCCGCCAGCGGATCATCGACATCTACTCCAAGGGCGGCTTCGACTCGATCGACCCCGGTGACCTGCGGGGCCGGATGCGGTGGTTCGGGCTCTACACCCAGCGCGCCCAGGGCATCCCCGGCGGCAAGACCGCCGTGCTGGAGCCCGAGGAGCTCGAGGACCGCTACTTCATGCTGCGCGTCCGCATCGACGGCGGGCAGCTGACCAGCGACCAGCTGCGGGCGATCGCCGGCATCAGCACCGACTTCGGCCGCGACGTCGCCGACGTCACCGACCGGCAGAACGTGCAGCTGCACTGGATCCGGATCGAGGACGTCCCGGCGATCTGGGAGCGCCTGGAGGCGGTCGGCCTGGGCACGACCGAGGCCTGTGGCGACACCCCTCGCGTCATGCTCGGCTGCCCGCTGGCCGGGATCCTCGCCGACGAGGTGCTCGACGCGACCGGCGTGCTCGCCGAGACGGTCGAGAAGTACGTCGGTGACCCGGCGTTCAGCAACCTGCCGCGCAAGTGGAAGACGTCGATGTCCGGCTGCGTCGACCACTGCACCGGCCACGAGATCAACGACGTCTCCTTCGTCGGGGTCCGCAACGACGACGGCGAGGTCGGCTACGACCTGTGGATCGGCGGCGGACTGTCGACCAACCCGAAGTTCGCCCAGCGGATCGGCGTGTTCGTCCGCCCGGACCAGGTCACCGAGGTCTGGGCCGCAGCGACGTCGATCTTCCGCGACTACGGCTACCGCCGGCAGCGCAACCACGCGCGGATGAAGTTCCTGATGGCCGACTGGGGCCCGGAGAAGTTCCGCCAGGTCCTGCAGGACGAGTACCTGCACGCCGCGCTCCCCGACGGCCCGGCCGCGGCCCCGCCGGCCCACGACGAGCGCGACCACGTCGGGGTCAGTCGCCAGAAGGACGGCCGCAACGCCGTGGGCTTCGCGCTGCGCACCGGCCGCATCGGCGGCACGCTGCTGGCCACCGTCGCGGGACTGGCCGACGAGTTCGGCGCCGGTCGCATCCGGACGACGGCGCAGCAGAAGCTGGTCATCCTCGACGTCCCCGACGAGGCCGTCGAGGAGCTGGTCGCCCGGCTGGCCGACCACGACCTGCAGGTGCGGCCGAGCGTCTTCCGGCGCGGCACGATGGCCTGCACCGGTCTGGAGTTCTGCAAGCTCGCCATCGTGGAGACCAAGGGCCACGCCCAGGACCTCTACACCGAGCTGGAGAAGCGGCTGCCCGACTTCGACGAGCCCATCTCGATCAACGTCAACGGCTGCCCGAACTCCTGCGCCCGGTTCCAGACCGCCGACATCGGCTTCAAGGGCTCGATGGTCAAGGACGAGTCCGGCGAGATGGTCGAGGGCTTCCAGGTGCACCTGGGCGGCCACCTCGGCGTCGAGGCCGCCTTCGGCCGCAAGTTCCGCGGTCACAAGGTGACCAAGGACGAGACGGCGGACTACTGCGAGCGGGTGCTGCGCACCTACCAGCAGCAGCGCCAGCCCGGCGAGCGGTTCGCCGCCTACGTGGCCCGCGCCGACGAGGCGTGGCTGGTGTGAGGGGCGGTCGGCGGTGACGGAGCCCACATCCGGAAGAACCCGCCAGCTGTCCCCGTTCCACTGCCCGTACTGCGGGGACGAGGACCTCACCCCGCACGGGGACGGCGGGGAATGGCACTGCGGCGCCTGCCTGCGGACCTTCACCATCCGACTGACCGGAACAGGGGTGACTCGCCAGTGACCACCGCCATCGACCGGACGACCGAGGAGCTGGCCGCCTGGGCCGACCTCCGGTTCGACTCCATCGCCGACCCGGAGTGGCAGGCGCTGTCGGTGCTGTGGTGGGCCGGGGAGACCTTCGGGGACTCCTTCGCCATCACCTCCAGCATGGCCGACGGGCTGCTCGCCCATCTCGCCTCCCGCGCCATCCCCGGCGTGAACGTGATCTTCCTGGACACCGGCTACCACTTCGCCGAGACCCTGGGCACCCGCGACTGGATCAGCAGCGTCCTGCCGATCACCGTGCACAGCGTCCGGCCCGAGCTGACCGTCGCCGAGCAGGACGCCCTGCACGGCCCGCGCCTGCACGACCGCGACCCCGACCTGTGCTGCGAGCTGCGCAAGGTGGTGCCGCTGGCCGAGCGACTCGCCGGCTACACCGCCTGGGGCTCCGGGGTGCGCCGCGACGAGTCCCCGACGCGGGCGAACACCCGGCTGGTCGACTGGGACGCCAAGCGCGGCATGGTCAAGGTCAACCCGCTGGCTGCCTGGACCCAGGACGACGTGGACGCCTACGTCGCCACGCACCAGGTGCCGGTGAACCCGCTCGTGGAGATCGGCTACGCCTCGATCGGCTGCGCCCCCTGCACCCGCCCAGTCGCGCCCGGCGAGGACGCGCGGGCCGGCCGCTGGGCCGGCCGCAACAAGGTCGAGTGCGGCGTCAACGTCTGACCTGGTGAGCCACGGAGGGCGAGGATGGGGCGGTGCCCCGCCCACCCGCTCTCCCGGCCGAGGACGTCACCTCCGCCCTGGCGGCCCTGCCGTCGTGGTCCGGTGACACCACCGGCATCGAGCGCACCCTGGAACTGCCCAGCTTCCGCGCCGCGGTGGACGCGGTGGTGGCCATCGCCGGCGTCGCCGAGGAGATGGACCACCACCCCGACCTGGATCTGCGCTGGCGCACCCTGCGGGTGGCCGTGGTGACCCACTCCGCCGGCGGGGTGACCGAGCTGGACCTCGAGCTGGCCCGCCGGGTGGACGCACTCTTCCCCGGCTGACCCGGGTCGGCCCGCACGCGGACCCCGCCAGGGCGGTCAGCCGGCGACGGGGAGCACCAGCAGTCGCAGCAGCCGGTCGGCCTCGGCGTCGGGGTCGGCGGTGAGCCCGGTGTGCACGGGGCCGGACTGGACGACCGTGCTGCGCGGCGCGGTCAGCCAGCGGAACCGGGAACCCAGCGCCTCACGCCCGGCGGCGCCCGCGGCCGTGGCCGCGGCGCACACGTCTTCGGCCGCCTGCAGCGCGGCACCGATGGCGGCCGCGTCGGCGGTGGGGTCCAGGGCACGCAGCCGGTCGCCGTCCAGGTGCACCCGCGAGCCGAGGTAGTCGCGCTGGCGGCAGTAGACCAGCACCCCGGCGTTCAGCGACTCCCCCCGCTCGACCCGGGGCACGACCCGCAGCACGGCGTACTCGAAAGTGTCCCTCGATGTCCTGGCCCCCGATGTCCTGGCCCCCGATGTCATGGCCCTCACCGCTGGCTGATCCCTTCCGGTGGGGGCGGCCCGAGCCAGGCGGGCCGGTTCTGCCCCCGCGGGGCGGTGCGCCGAGCGGCCGCACCGGTGGCGGCCGCGGCCACCAGGGGCGGCAGCCAGGAGTCGCGGGCCGCCAGCCGGGCCAGCAACTGCTCGACGTAGCGGGTCCGGACGTCCTCGGCGGGCTCGTCGGGCGTGGGCCCCTCGAGCCAGGCGTCGGGGACGAGCGCCAGCACCTCGGCGAGCAGCGGCCGGGTCACCCGCGGGGCGAGCGCCGCGTCGGCGGCCGGGACGTCGGGGTCGCACTCGACCAGCGCGTGCTGCGCGGCGTCGTAGGGCCGGGTCACCGCGGCCTGGGCGCCGGCCCAGGAGTGGTGGAAGGTCAGCGTGGCCCCGTGGTCGATCAGGTGCAGGCGGCCGTGCCAGAACAGCATGTTCG
>JAOPWG010000043.1 GCA_025965775.1 Modestobacter sp.
TCGAGCCGGTCGGGATGGGCCAGCCAGACGTGGTCGATCGCGTCGCCCCGGGCGCGCAGCGCCTCGAACAGGACCCGCGGGCTGTCGGAGTACCGGCCGACGAAGCTGTTGTAGACGACCTTCATCGATGCGCCCCCGCCAGGACGGGCCGGTCGTCGCCGGCGGCGCGCTGCTGCAGCGCCGGCAGCAGCAGGTCGGTCAGCTCGGTCCAGGACGAGACGACCGTCCAGACGCCGGCCTCCCGCAGCTGGGCCTCCCGGGTGGCGCGCTCTGCAGGCTGCACGAAGCGCAGGTTGCCCACCGTCGGGCAGCCGGCCCGGACGGCGGAAAGCGCGCCGGGGACCGAGTCCTCCACCGCGAGCCCCTGCTCCGGGGCGATGCCCAGCTGCTCGCAGGCGTACAGGTAGACGGCCGGGTCGGGCTTGCTGGTCGGCACCGGCAGGGAGTCCTCGGCGCTGAACCGCCGGGCGGCCGGCAGCAGGTCGTCGAGTGCGGTGGCGGTGAAGCAGGCGGCCAGCCGGGTGAGCGCACTGGAGCTGACGGCGGCCAGCGTCAGGTGCCCGCCGAGGGTGGTGAGCGCGCCGGTGACCTCCGGTTCGGGCCGCAGCTCGCGGCCGAGGTGGGCGGTCACGGCCTGCTTCTCCTGGGCGACCCAGTCGGTGAGGTCGGGGACCCCGACCCCGTGCGCGGTGGCCAGCTCGGCCGCCGTCGTCCGGAAGTTCTTGCCCGTCGAGGCCAGCCGGAGTTCCTCGGCCGTGAAGCGCTGGTCGATCCCGAGCGTGCCCAGGTACCGGTTGGTGACCTCGGCCGAGGCCTCGAAGGCAGGCTCCTCGGAGGGGAAGAGGTTGCCGTCGGCGTCGCAGAGCAGGGCGCGGAGGCTGGTCAGGGGCGGTGCGGGGATCTGGGCCATCGGCGGCGCGCTCCTCAGCGGGTGGGTCAGACGGGGTGGGGTCACGCGAGCTGCTCCTGGGCGGCCGGGACGTCGTCGTCAACGGCCAGGGCAGCGGGCCGGCGGGCTGCCGGCCGGGCGCGCAGGGCTGTGGCGAGGGTGGCCCGGACGCCGTCGCGGTCCAGCCGCTGCAGCGCCGACGCCAGCGCCTCGACCAGGTGTGGCTCGTCGGCCAGGTCGCCGAACAGTGACCGTTCGGCGAGCAGGGGCCGCGGATCGCTGCCGGCGGCCCGGGCGAGCTGGGTCAACCGCTCGGCGTGCTCGTCCTCGACCTCGATCGGCCGACCTGCGAGGTCCACGCCGCGCAGGTAGCGGAACCACCCGGCGACGGCGAGGGCCAGCAGCTCGAAGGGCCGGCCCTGCTCCAGCGCGGCACGCAGCGACGGCAGCAGGTGGTCGGGCACCTTGGAGGACCCGCGGCGGCACAACCGTTCCAGCCGGTCGCCGATCGCGGGGTTGGCGAAGCGCTCCAGCAGCGTCTGCTGGTACGCGGCCAGGTCGATGCCGGCCGGGCGGGGGAGGAGGGGGGCGATCTCCTCGGCCATCAGCCGGGTGACGTACTCCCGCAGCACCTCGTCGTCCATCACCTCGTCGATGCGATCCAGCCCGGCCAGGTGACCGAGGTAGCCCAGCGCCGAGTGGGACCCGTTGAGCAGTCGGGTCTTCATCAACTGGTGGCGGGTGACGTCGGCGACGAAGCCCACGCCGACGTCCTCGAGGGGCGGCCTGCCGTTGCAGAAGTCGTCCTCGACGATCCACTGCGAGAACGCCTCGGTGATCACCGGCCACCGGTCGTCCACTCCGAAGGTGCGGGCGATGTCGTCCCGGTCCGCCGTGCTGGTCCACGGGGTGATCCGGTCGACCATGCTGCTCGGGAAGCTCACCGAGTCGGCGATCCAGCGGGCCAGCACCTCGTCGCGGAGGCGGGCCAGGCCGACCACAGCGGCACGGGCGGCCCGCCCGTTGTGCTCCATGTTGTCGCAGGACAGCACCGTGAAAGGCCGCTGGCCGGCCCGCCGGCGCCGGTCCAGCGCCTCGACGAGGTAGCCGAAGACCGACGACGGGGAGTGCGGGTCGGCCAGGTCGGCGAGCATCTCCTCGTCGGGGTCGAGCTCGCCGGTGCGGGGGTCGATGCGGTATGCCGTCCCGGTCAGCGTCATCGTCACCAGGCGGGTGCGGTCGTCGGTCAGCCGGGCGAGCACCGCCTCGGGGGAGTCGGGCGCGAAGTGGTAGTCGACCAGGGCCCCGATGACGCGGGCCCGGTCACCGTCGCCGTCCCGCTCGACGACGGTGAACAGGTGGTCCTGCGGGGCGAGCGCGTCACGCATCGTGACCGTGTGCAGCCCCACGCCGACGACGCCCCAGTCCGAGCAGCCCTGTTCGGCGAGGTCGTCGAAGTAGACGAGCTGGTGGGCGCGGTGGAAGCCGCCCACGCTGAGGTGGACGACGGCCGGGGTCAGCGAGGCCCGGTCGTAGGTGGGCACGCGGACGCGGGTCGCGTGCAGGGACAGCGTCTGGTCGCACAGCGCGACGGCGTCGAGGACGGCGCTGGTGGCGGGGAACGTGGCTGGCTGGTCCATCTGCGGTCCTCCTCGTCTGCCATCAACGCCGGCGGGCTCGGTCGTGCCCGGTCCGGGCACTGCGGGGTGCCGGATGGGCGCCGCGGCCGCGGGAGCGGCTGCGGCGCCCACCGGCAGGGGACGTGCATCGGTGAGCACTCTGCGGGAGGCTCCGGGGCGCTCCGTCGGCGTCGTGCGTCCCCGGTGGCGCGGCCACTTGCGTTGCTTCACGCAGGCGGCGCAGCTGTTGAACGCCGGATGATACTCGTGCCCCGCTGTGCGCCCGCTGAAACCACTCCGCCTGGGTGACCTCCACCATGGCGACGGCGCCCGCCGTCCGCCCGCCACGGGGTGCGGTCCGGACGAGCCGCGTCCCGGCCCCCGGCCTGCGCGGTAGGCTGAGGGCGTGACCGGCGGGTTCCTCCTTCTCCGGCCGTGCTGACCTGATCCGATCAGACAGCACGGCGACCCCTCCTGCGTGAGGGGTTTTTTTCTGCCCGCCGCCGGTACGAGCACCCAGGAGCGCCCACGATGAGCCAGACGGCCAGCCAGCCGAGTACCGAGCCGACCGCCGACGGGGTGCCCCCGCACCGCTACACCCCGGCGCTGGCGAAGTCCATCGAGCTCGCGTGGCAGGACCGCTGGGAGCGTGAGGGCACCTTCCACACGCCCAACCCGACGGGCCCGCTGAGCGATGGCTTCGACCGGGTGGCCGACCGGCCCAAGGCGTTCGTGATGGACATGTTCCCGTATCCCTCGGGTGCGGGGCTGCACGTCGGGCACCCGCTGGGCTACCTGGGCACCGACGTGACCAGCCGGTTCCTGCGCATGGACGGCCACAACGTGCTGCACCCGATGGGCTACGACGCCTTCGGTCTGCCGGCCGAGCAGTACGCCGTGCAGACCGGTCAGCACCCGCGGGTCACCACCGAGGCCAACATCGCCGCCATCGCCGCGCAGCTGCGCCGGCTGGGCGTCGACCACGACACCCGGCGCACCTTCGCCACCATCGACCCGGGCTACTACAAGTGGACCCAGTGGATCTTCCTGAGGATCTTCGGGTCCTGGTTCGACGAGGCGGCCGGGCGGGCCCGGCCGATCGAGGAACTGGTC
>JAOPWG010000050.1 GCA_025965775.1 Modestobacter sp.
CCGCTGAAGGTGGTCTCGGAGATCCTCGGGCACTCGTCCATCGCGATCACCGGCGACGTCTACGGCCACGTCTCCCCCGACGTCTCCCGCGACGCCGTGGCCACCCTGGGAGCCGCGCTGAGCAACTTAGGGTCGGCTAATGGTGGTCAAAATGGTGGTCAAACCGTCCGACGAAGCAGCAGAGGCCGCTCCCGGTCTCCCGGAAACGGCCTCTGACCTGCGACTTCTTCTGTCGGGCTGACAGGATTTGAACCTGCGACCCCTTGACCCCCAGTCAAGTGCGCTACCAAGCTGCGCTACAGCCCGAGCTCCGAGCGCTCTCCCGGTTGCCCGGGCGCGCTCGATCGCTGCCGGAGCAGGTTACCGCACGGCCTGCGGAGCCCCGGCCACCGGTCACCCCTTCTTCTCGCTCCCCCGCCCTTCGCGGACCTTGACCGACACGTCGATCGGGGTGCCCTCGAAGCCGAAGCGCTCGCGGAGCTTCCGCTCCAGGAACCGCCGGTACCCCGCCTCGAGGAACCCGGTGGAGAAGACCACGAACCGCGGCGGCCGGATATCCGCCTGGGTCACGTACTTGATCTTCGGCGCGCGGCCGCCGCGGGCCGGCGGCGGCGTCTCCTGGACCAGTGCCCGGACGTAGGTGTTCAGCTCCGCCGTGGGCACCCGGGTCTCCCACCCGGCCAGCGCCGCCCGCAGGTGCTCGGCGAGTTTGTTGACCCCGCGGCCGGTCACCGCCGAGATGTTGACCCGGCTGGCCCACTTCACGCGGGCTAGCTCCCGGTCGATCTCGCGCTCGAGCTGGGCGTGCCGGTCCTCGTCGAGGGCGTCCCACTTGTTGAACGCGATGACCAGCGAGCGGCCGGCCTCGATCACCTGGGTGATCACCCGCTGGTCCTGCTCGCTGATCACCTCGTCGGCGGCGAGCAGGACGACGGCGACCTCCGCTGCCTCGATGGCGGCCTCGGTGCGCAGGCTGGCGTAATACTCGGTGCCGCTGGCGGTGTTCACCTTCCGGCGCAGGCCGGCGGTGTCCACGAAGCGCCACTCCTGCCCGCCCAGGGCGACCAGGGAGTCCACCGGGTCCACGGTGGTGCCGGCCACCGAATCGACGACCGAGCGCTCCTCCTTGGACAACCGGTTGAGCAGACTGGACTTGCCCACGTTGGGGCGTCCCACCAGCGCGACCCGGCGCGGCCCGCCCTCGGGCTCGACCTCGCGCGGGGCCTCCGGCATGGCGTCGAGCACCAGGTCCAGGAGGTCACCGCTGCCGCGCCCGTGCAGCGCGCTGACCGGGTACGGCTCGCCGAGTCCGAGCGACCACAGCTCGGCGGCGTTGGCCTCACCGCGCTCGTCGTCGACCTTGTTGGCCACCAGGATCACCGGTCGGTCGCTGCGGCGCAGCACCCGGGCGGCGGCCAGGTCGGTCTCGGTCGCCCCGACCGAGGCGTCGACCACCAGCACGATGACGTCGGCGGTCTTCATGGCGTACTCGGCCTGGCGGGCGATGGAGGCGGCCATGCCGGTCGCCTTGGGCTCCCACCCACCGGTGTCGACGACGGTGAAGGACTTCCCGTTCCACAGCGCCTCGTAGGCGATCCGGTCGCGGGTGACCCCGGGGACGTCCTGCACCACCGCAGCACGGCGGCCCAGGAAGCGGTTCACCAGGGTCGACTTGCCCACGTTGGGCCGCCCGACGATGGCCACGACGGGCAGCGGCCCCTGCTGCTGGCTCATGCCGGGCCGCCCACGGCGGTCAGCGCCAGCTCGAGAACCCGGTCCACGACGGCGTCGCGGTCCAGTCCACTGCTGTCGACGACGACGGCGTCCGCCGCCGGGCGCAGCGGGCTGTCCGCCCGGCTGCTGTCGTTCTCGTCGCGCCGGCGCAGGTCGGCGGCGATCGCGGCGACCTCGGCCGGGTCGGTGACGCCGAGCTGGCCGGCCCGGCGCTCGGCCCGGACCTCCGGCGCCGCGGTCAGGTAGACCTTCAGCGTCGCCTCGGGCAGCACCACGGTGCCGATGTCGCGCCCTTCGACCACGATCGCGTCGGCGCCGGCGACCAGGGCACGCTGGCGGTCCACCAGCAGCCGGCGGACGGCGGGGACGGCGGAGACCGCGGAGACCGACCGGGTCACCTCGGCGCCGCGGATCCGGGTGGCGACGTCCACGCCGTCGACCCGGACGAGCTCGGTGCCGGCCTCGGTGCCGACGTCGATCCGGGCGGCGCCGACGCAGCGGGTGACCGCTGCGGCGTCCTGCGGGTCGACCCCGGCGTCCAGGACGGACACCGTGGCGGCGCGGTACATCGCGCCGGTGTCGAGGTAGGCGGCCCCCAGCCGGACGGCGAGGGCGCGGGCGACGCTGGACTTGCCGGTGCCCGAGGGACCGTCGAGGGTCACCTGGCCACGGAACGCGTGCTCGCTCACTGTGCGATGTCCCGTCGCAGGGCGACCGCACCCCGCAGGTACACGTGCTGTACCTCGGTGCGCGGACGCGGGGTCTCCACGTGCGCCATCAACCGCAGCACCCGCGGCAGCGCGTGCGGAACGGCGATCTCGGTGGCGCACATGAGGGGCACGTCACCGAGTCCGAGCTCCCGCGCGGCCAGCGCCGGGAACTCCGACACCAGGTCGGGTGTGGCGGTGAACAGGATGCTGATCAGGTCCTCCGAGGACAGGTCGTTGCGCTCGAGGACGGTGGACACCAGTTCCCGGGTCGCCGACAGCACCTCGTCACGGTCGTCGGCGGCCACCTGCGTCGCACCCCGGATGGCTCGGACGGCCATGCACTCTCCTGACATCGATACCGGCACGCGGATCGCCGCGCGCCTCGGTCGAGTCTAGGGAGCCCCCGCCACCCCGGTCGCCGGGCGTCCGGTCCGGGGACTCAGCCGCGACCGGCGGTCAGGTCGCGCACCTCGGCGTAGCGCTCGCGCACCCGCGGCTGCGGATCGGCTTCGAGCACCTCGGTCTCGGTGGTCGGCCAGGCCGGCGGAGT
Source organism: Modestobacter sp. (assembly GCA_025965775.1). Taxonomy (GTDB): domain Bacteria; phylum Actinomycetota; class Actinomycetes; order Mycobacteriales; family Geodermatophilaceae; genus Modestobacter. Next base: position 2,995 of record JAOPWG010000050.1, read on the forward strand.
GTCCCCGCCGGCGAGCACCCAGGCGGCCTGCCGGGCCGCGCCGTCGGCCACGTACTCCCCCGGCGGCGGCACCAGCACCGGCACCCCGAGGACGGCGGGGGCCAGCCGGCGGACGGCCTCGGAGCGGGCGCCACCGCCGACCAGGAGCACCCGCCGCACCGGCGTGCCACCCCCGGCGACCGCCTCCAGCCCGTCGGCCAGTCCGCACAACAGCCCCTCCACCGCGGCCCGGGCCAGGAAGGCCGGCTCCGCGGTGGACAGGGTGAGCCCGTGCACCGCGCCGGTCGACCAGGGGCGGTCGGGGGTGCGCTCCCCCTCCAGGTAGGGCACCAGGACCAGTCCACCCGAGCCGGGCGGCGCCGACAGCGCGAGCCGGGACAGCTCCGCGTGGCCGATGCCCAGCAGGCGGGCGGTCGCGTCCAGGACCCGGGCGGCGTTGAGGGTGACCACCAGCGGCAGGAAGTTGCCCGTGGCGTCGGCGAAGCCCGCGACGATGCCCGAGGGGTCGGCGGTCGGCGTCGTGGCGACGATCGAGACCACCCCCGACGTGCCGATCGAGACGATCACGTCCCCCGGCTCGGCGCCCACCCCCAGGGCGGCCGCGGCGTTGTCGCCGGTGCCCGGCCCGAGGACGGCGCCGCCGGCCCCACCGGTGAGGGACCCGGCCGGCTCGGCCGGCTGCAGCACCCGGGGTACGACCGCGGTCGAGCCGAGCGCCCGCTCCAGCAGGTCCATCCGGTACGCACCGGTCGCCGCGGACCAGTAGCCGGTGCCGCTGGCATCACCCCGGTCGGTGACCAGGCCGTCGAGCCCGGGCGAGCCGGCCAGCCGCCAGGTCAGCCAGTCGTGCGGCAGACAGACCGCCGCCGTCCGCCGGGCGTTGTCCGGCTCGTGCTCGGCCAGCCAGCGCAGCTTGGTGACCGTGAAGGAGGCCACGGGCACCAGCCCGACCGCGTCGGCCCAGGCCCGCCGGCCGGACTCCCCGGACCCCAGCTCGGCGATGAGGTCGGTGGCGGCACCCGCCGAGCGGGTGTCGTTCCACAGCAGCGCGGGCCGCACGACGTCCCCGTGCTCGTCCAGGCAGACCATGCCGTGCTGCTGACCGCCGACGGCGATCGCGGCGACGTCGTCCAGCCCACCGGCGGCGGCGATCGCCTCCTCCAGCGCCGCCGCCCAGGCGGCCGGGTCGACCTCGGTGCCGTCCGGGTGCGCCGCCCGGCCCTCCCGGACCAGCCGGCCGCTGTCGGCGTCGCGGACCACCACCTTGCACGCCTGCGTCGAGGAGTCGACTCCGGCCACCAACGTCACCGTCGCGTCCTCTCTGCCGTGCCCCACGCTTCTGCTCAGCGGGCGCCGAGCAGGTGCTCCACCGCGAGCTGGTCCAGCCGGACGACGCCGGCGCCCCGGGTACCGGCCGCCTCGGCGTCGAATTCCTCGAAGGCGGAGCGGTCGGCCAGCAGGTCCTCGTAGGACTCACCGGCGGCCAGGGTGGGCTGCGCCAGCTCGCCGACGCGGGCGACGGCCAGCGCCTCCTGCACCTCGGGGTCGGCGCGGAAGGCCGCCGCCCGCTCCTTGAGCAGCAGGTAGGTACGCATGTTCGCCGCCGCCGAGGCCCAGACGCCGTCCATGTCCTCGGTGCGCAGCGGCTTGTAGTCGAAGTGGCGCGGGCCCTCGTAGGCCGGGCCGCCCTGCGCGCCACCGTTCTCCAGCAGGTCGACGGTGCCGAACGCGCTCAGCAGGTCACCGTGGCCGAACACCAGGTCCTGGTCGTACCTGGGCCCGTGCTGGCCGTTGAGGTCGATGTGGAAGAGCTTGCCCTGCCACAGCGCCTGGGCGATGCCGTGCGTGTAGTTCAGCCCGGCCATCTGCTCGTGCCCGACCTCGG
>JAOPWG010000111.1 GCA_025965775.1 Modestobacter sp.
GGCCGCGTGCGCCGAGCCGCTGTACCCGTTCGTGAGCTCGCCCGCTCGCTCACCGGGCCGTCGCCCCCGTGCCCGCTGCACGGTTGGGGGCCAGGTGGGCCAGCGCCTCACGCAGCTGCACCCGGCCACGGTGGATGCGGCTGCGCACGGTGCCCAGCTTGATGCCGAGCGTGGCGGCGATCTCCTCGTAGGTGAGGCCCTCGATGTCACACAGGACGACGGCCACCCGGAACTCCGGGGACAGCGCGTCGAGAGCGGCCTGGATCTGCGGGTCGAGGTGGGTGTCGGTGTAGACCTGCTCGGGTGAGGGGGAGGTGCCCGGCAGCCGCTCGGTGTCCTCGGGCAGCGCGTCGAACCGGATCCGCTGCCGGCGCCGGACCATGTCCAGGAACAGGTTGGTGGTGATCCGGTGCAGCCAGCCCTCGAAGGTGCCCGGCGAGAAGTCGGCCAGCGAGCGGAAGACCCGGACGAAGGTCTCCTGGGTGAGGTCCTCGGCGTCCTGCTGGTTGCCCGACAGGCGGTAGGCCAGCCGGTAGACCCGGGCGGAGTGGTCGCGGACGACCTGCTCCCACGTCGGGGCGACCCAGCCCTCGGTCACCGGGGCGACGGCGGCCGGCTGCGTGGGGGCGCTGGGTTCGGACACGGCACCAGGATCGCAGACGGCAGCCGCGGTCACCTCCCCACCAGGGGTGGCGGGAGGACGGGGGCTGGTGGCACGCGACAGACGCACGCCCGAGGAACGGACAGCGGGGTGGCCGATGTTCCCGGGCGTCCATGGTCCACAGCTAGTTGCCAGGCGGTCCCGGCGCGTCCACCCGCCGCCAGGAGGTCGCCCGGAGCCGACCACTACCCTTCCCCGGTGATGAGCACTGCCGGACCGCCGCTCCCGGGCGGCTGGCGGGACGGCGCCGCCGCCTACGCCGACGGGTTCGCCACCGAGTCCCCCGCCCTGGTGACGGCGCGCCAGCGGGCGCTGACCTCGGCCGGCGCCTTCGGCACCTCTCCGCCGGTGGAGCCCGCGGTGGGTGCGCTGCTGGCCGTGCTGGCCGCCAGCGTGGATGCCCGCGCCGTGGTGTCGATCGGGAGCGGGGGCGGGGTCGCCGGGCTGTGGCTGTTGCGCGGCATGCGCACCGACGGGGTCCTCACCGCCCTGGACGGCGACCCGGCCGAGCTGCGGGCCGCCCGTCGCGCCTTCACCGACGCCGGCGTGCCCACCGGGCGCACCCGGCTGATCTTCGGCACACCCGCCGAGGTGCTGCCGCGGTTGTCCTCGGCGAACTACGACCTGGTGACCTGCGCCGGCCCGCCGGCCGACTACGTCGAGCACCTGCCGGCCCTCCTCGGCCTGGTCCGCCCGGGCGGCTCGCTGGTGTGCCACGGGCTGCTCGCCGACGGCAAGATCGCCGACCGGTCGGCGCGCGACCCGCAGTCGGTCGCCTGGCGGGAGATCGCGCGCAAGATCCGCGACGACGAGACCCTCACCTCGGCCGTGCTGCCGATCGGCGCCGGCCTGCTCGTCGCGACCCGGCGCGGCTGATCACCCCCGGCCCCCCGCGGAGGAGCCCTCAGGAGAGGGGAACCCGCGGGGGACGGAGCTCAGCCGATCGCCCGGGCGCCCTTGCCCAGCACGGTCACCCCGCCGGCGCTGACGTGGTACCGCTCACGGTCCCGTTCGAGGTCGACCCCGATGTGCGCACCCGGCGGCACGATGACGTTCTTGTCCAGGATCGCCCGGCGCACGATGGCGCCCTCCCCGATGTGGACGCCGTCCATCAGCACGCTCTGCTCGACCCGGGAGCCGCGCTCCATGCGCACCCCGGGCGAGATGACCGAGCCGTGCACCGAGCCGCCGTCGATGATCACCCCGGCGCTGACCATCGACTCCTCCGCCCGCCCGCCGAGGACGAACTTGGCCGGCGGGAACTGCGGCGGCAGCGTGTAGATCGGCCACCGGTCGTTGTAGAGGTTGAAGATCGGGCTGACCGACACCAGGTCCATGTGCGCGTCGTAGTAGGAGTCCATCGTCCCCACGTCGCGCCAGTAGCCGTGGTCGCGATCGGTCGCGCCGGGGACGATGTTGGTGCTGAAGTCGTAGACCCACGCGTCGCCGGCCCCGGCCAGCATCGGCATGATCGAACCGCCCATGTCGTGCACCGACGACTCGTCCTCGGCGTCCACCCGCAGCGCCTCCAGCAGCGCGTCGGTCGTGAAGACGTAGTTGCCCATGGAGGCGAAGCTCTCCTCCGGCGACCCGGGCAGCCCCGGCGGGTCGGCCGGCTTCTCCAGGAAGCCGCGGACCCGGCCGTCGGCGTCGGCGTCGATCACGCCGAAGCCGGTCGCCTCCGACCGTGGCACCCGCAGCCCGGCCACGGTCACCCCGGCGCCGGTGGACAGGTGCTGGTCGATCATCTGCGCCGGGTCCATCCGGTACACGTGGTCGGCGCCGAAGACGACGACGATCTCGGGCCGGTCGTCATAGATCAGGTTGAGGCTCTGGTAGATCGCGTCGGCGCTGCCGGTGAACCACCGCGGGCCCAGCCGCTGCTGTGCCGGTACCGGGGTGACGTAGCTGCCCAGCAGCTGCGACATCCGCCAGGTGGTGGTGATGTGCCGGTCCAGCGAGTGGCTCTTGTACTGCGTGAGCACCGCGATGCGCCGGATGTCGGCGTTGACCAGGTTGGACAGCACGAAGTCGATGAGCCGGTAGTTGCCACCGAAGGGCACGGCCGGCTTGGCCCGATCCTGGGTCAAGGGGGCAAGCCGCTTGCCCTCACCACCAGCCAGCACGATGCCGAGCACCCTTGGACCGCCACGCATGTCACGGAACGTATCGGGTCGCGGGGCCGTTCGCCTCATCTTCAGGCATTCCACCACCTAGGGTGAGGCCCGTGCGCGTGGGAGTGATCACCCGGGAATGGCCACCGGATGTCTACGGCGGGGCCGGTGTCCACGTCGAACACCTCGTCGCGGCGCTGCGCAGCCTGCCCGACGGTCCCGACCTCGACGTCCACTGCTTCGGGGGTCCGCGGCTCCCGGGCCAGGCGGGATACCCAGCGACCGGCCACGGGGTGCCCCCCGGCCTCCAGTCGGCCAATGGCGCGCTGCAGGCCCTCGGCGTCGACGTGGAGATCGCCGCGGCGCTGGGCGACGCGGACCTCGTGCACTCCCACACCTGGTACGCCAACCACGCCGGCCAGCTGGCCGCGCTGGTGCACGGCAGCGCGCACGTGGTCACCGCGCACTCCCTGGAGCCCCGCCGGCCCTGGAAGGCCGACCAGCTGGGCGGGGGCTACCGGCTGTCCTCCTGGGTGGAGCGCACCGCCTACCTCGCCGCCGACGCCGTCATCGCGGTCAGCCGCGGCATGCGCGCCGACGTGCTGGAGGTCTATCCGGAGCTCGACCCGGCCAAGGTCGTCGTCGTCGGCAACGGGGTGGACGCCCAGGCCTACCGGCCGGTGCACGCGCCGGACGTCGTCCGCTCGCTGGGCGTGGACCCCGACCGGCCGTACTCGCTGTTCGTCGGGCGGATCACCCGGCAGAAGGGGCTGATGCACCTGCTGGCCGCAGCCGAACAGCTGCCGCCCGAGGCCGGGCTGGTGCTGTGCGCCGGCGCCGCCGACACCCCCGCCGAGCGGGCGCAGGTGGCCGAGGCGGTCGCCGAGCTGCAGACGCGGCGCTCGGGGGTGGTGTGGATCGAGTCGATGCTCCCCCGCGAGCAGCTGGTCCCGCTGATCACCGGCGCGACGGTGTTCGTCGTCCCGTCGGTCTACGAGCCGCTGGGCATCGTCAACCTCGAGGCGGCCGCGTGCGGCACGGCCGTGGTCGCCAGCGACGTCGGCGGCATCCCGGAGGTCGTCGACGACGGCCGGACCGGGCTGCTGGTGCACTACGACCCTGCGGACCCCGGCGGGTTCGCCGCCGGCCTGGCCGCCCGGATGGCCGAGCTGCTCGCCGACCCGGCCCGGGCGCAGGCGATGGGCGCGGCCGGCCGGGAGCGGGTGCTGGCCGAGTTCGGCTGGCCGGCGATCGCCCGGCAGACGCTGCAGGTGTACGACACGGTGCTCGCCGTCCGCTCCTGAGGCAGGACGGGGGGCGGCGGCCACCGCACCGTCCGCGGCGCCCCCGACCGCCCGCCCACGGCACGCCCAGCCGGTGGGCCTGACTACGCTCGGTCACGGCACCCCGGGGCTTTCCCCCCAAAGAGTGCAGGCCAAAGGGGCGTTCTCCTTACCCAGCGTATCTGGAATGCGCTCAGCAACCTCATACTCCGCCTCCAGGACCGGGGTCTCCCCCGGCGCTGACCACGGGGACTCCCTTTGACGCTCGTCATGCCCGATCGCCTGTCCACTGTTGCCGCACGCGTGCTCGTCGTCGACGACCACCGCACGTTCGCCGAACTCCTGTCCGGTGCGCTCGCCGCGGCCGGCATGGATGCCGTCGGTACGGCCTACTCCGCCGCCCAGGGCGTCGCGATGGCCCAGGAGCTGCAGCCCGACATCGTCGTGATGGACATCCAGATGCCCCGGCAGGACGGCCTGGCCGCCACGCGCCGCATCCGTGAGGTCGCCCCGGACGCCGTGGTCGCCGTGGTAACCGCCCATCGCGACCCCGGCTGGGTGGTCCGGGCGGCGCAGGCCGGCGCCTCGGCGTTCATCCCGAAGGACGGCTCGCTGAGCGAGATGATCGACGTGCTGAGCCGGGTGCAGGGCGGCCAGATGCTCGTGGCGCCCTCCACCTTCGCCACCGTCCGCGACGCCGGGGCGGCGGCCCCCGCGCCCGCCGGCATCCCCCCGCAGCTGACCCGCCGCGAACAGGAGGTCCTCGACTGCCTCGGCTACGGCATGCAGGTCAAGGCGATCGCCCGGGTGCTGGGCATCACGCTGGAGACGTGCCGCGGGTACGTGAAGTCGCTGCACGCCAAGCTGGGGGTCCGCTCCCAGCTGGAGGCGGTGATCAAGGCCCAGCAGCTGCAGCTCCTCGGCTCCGCGCATGAGCGCTGAGGTCCTCAGCCCCGGCGCCGGCGACTCCGTCCGCACCGACGCGCGGCCGGCCCGACCGGGGTCCCGGTCCCGCGGGTCCGGGTCACGCTGGTCATGGGGATCCCGACCGCGCCGGGAGCTCACGGCCTTCCTCGCCGTCGCGTTGCTGGCCCTCGTCGCCGTCTCTGCAGGCACCGTGGTCGTCAGCGAGCGGATCGCGCGCGCCAACGCCCTCGCCGAGGCCCAGCGGACCGCCACCCGACTCGGCCAGCTGCTGGTCGCCCCGCTGCTGACCGACTACCTCCGTGGCATGCCCGGAGCGTTGGCGGAGCTGGACAGGATCGTCGACTACCGGATGAGCGACGAGTCCGTCATGTCCATGGTCGTCTGGACCGCCGAGGGCAGGGTCCTCTACGCCAGCCACGAAGAGCTCATCGGTGAGGCCTACGCCCCTACTCCTGAGCTGCTCGCGGCCGTGGGGGGCACCGTGGTCGCCGACGTGGACGAGAACCCCGAGACCGCGTACCGGGGGGTGGCGACCGGGCCGATGGTGGAGGTCTACACGCCGCTGACCGCCGGTGGGCAGTCGCTGGCGTTCGAGGCCTACTTCAGCTACGACCGCATCGAGCGGGAGGCCGCCCTCCTGCGTGGACGGATCATCCCGATGGCCATCGGTGCTCTCGTCGCGCTACAGCTGGTGCAGGTCCCGATCGCCACGTCCCTCGCTCGCCGGGTCCGCCGCCACGAGGCCGAGCGGGCGGAGCTGATGGAGCGCACCCTCACCGACTCCGACCGGGAGCGACGCGCGGTGGCCGCCGACCTGCACGACGGGCCGGTGCAGGACCTCGCCGGGGTGAGCTACGCCCTCGGCGCCCTGCGCATGAGCGTGCCCGACGGGCAGCAGGCCACCGTGGACCGCCTCGTCGGCGCCATCCGGCACGCCGTCCAGTCGCTGCGCAGGCTGATCGTGGACATCTACCCGCCCGACCTCAGCGGGCCCGGGCTCGGCGTCGCGATCGACGACCTGGCGGAGGCGTTGCGGGCCCAGGGCCTCACGGTCTCCCTCGAGGCCGACCCGCTGCCAGGGTTGCCCCCGGACACCGCGGCCGCCGTCTACCGGACCGCCAAGGAGACGCTGGCGAACGTGGCCACCCATGCCCGGGCCACGAGCGTGCGGGTCCGCCTGGAGGCGACCGAGCACGACGGCCGTGCCGCCGTGCTCCTCGAGGTGACCGACGACGGCGTCGGCTTTCCCGAGACCGGCATCGACCGGCGCAGCGAGGGTCACCTCGGCCTGCGCCTCGTGGTCGACCGGGTGGGCCACCTCGGCGGCCGGGTCCAGTTCGGGCGAGGTCCGGGGGGCGGAGCCGTTGTCACGGCCGTGGTCCCGTTCCAGCACGGGGAGTGACGACTACACACCTCCGACCCCCCGATTGCGGGGGTCGCCACTCCCCCTGCGGTGGCTGTGCGTGACGACACCGGGTCGGGAGGCTCCTCCTCACCGCCACTGCCACGGCGGAAGACAGGAGCTCCAGCAATGGATACCCCCGCCCTCAGCCGGCGCGATGCCCTCAAGGTGTCCGCGCTCGCCGCCGCCGCACTGGCTCTCCCCTGGCGGGGGACGCTCTCCGCGAAGAGCGCCTCGCGCATCGCGAGCAGCAAGCTCCCCACTCCCTACACCGTGCCGTTCTGGACCCCGCCGGTGCTGCCGCCGGTGAGCTCCACCGCCACCGCGGACTACTACCGGATCACCCAGAGCGCGTTCGTCGGCGAGATCCTGCCCGGGTTCAAGACGCCGTTGTGGGGCTACAACGGCTCGGTCCCCGGCCCGACGATCAAGGCACGCCGCGGCCGGCAGACGGTCATGCGCCAGATCAACCAGCTGCCGGCCAAGCACCCCACCCTCGGGTACGTGCCGTGGACGTCGACGCACCTGCACGGCATGCCGTCCAAGCCGCAGTACGACGGCTACGCCGGGGACAACTCGATGCCCGGGCAGTGGAAGGACTACGTCTACCCGAACAGTTGCGAGGCGCGGACGCTCTGGTACCACGACCACGGCGTCCACCACACGGCGGAGAACGTCTACATGGGGCTCGCTGCCCAGTACCACCTGACGGACGCCGTCGAGGAGCAGCTGCCGATCCCCAAGGGCCGCTACGACGTGCCGCTGACCATCAGCGACGCCGCGTTCGCCGAGACCGGCGCACTCCTCTGGGACGACAACACCCACTCCGGCGTCTACGGCGACGTGATCCTGGTCAACGGCCGCCCCTGGCCGACCATGCAGGTCGAGCAGCGCAAGTACCGGTTCCGGGTGCTCAACGCCTCGGTCGCCCGGGGGTACACGCTGCGGCTGAGCAACGGCCAGCCGTTCCAGGTCATCGCCACCGACGGCGGGCTGATGGCCACGCCGCAGGCGGTGACCAAGCTCCGGATCGGCATGGCCGAGCGGTACGAGATCGTCATCGACTTCGCCGCGATCGGCAAGGGACTGAAGATCCAGCTGCTCAACGACGGCGTGAAGAACGCCACCGACTACGACCACACCGGCAAGGTCATGCAGTTCCAGGTCACCGGCCCGGCGACGAGCACGGTGAACAACACCGTGCCCCCCGTGCTGGCCGCGCCCCACCCGGCGATGACGTTGACGCCGGCCATGTCCACGGCGACGCGGAAGATGCGGCTCCAGCGGACGGGCCAGATCTGGACGATCAACGGCGAGACCTGGGACGACGTCGAGGGAAGTGACTTCTCCCGGGTCTTCGCCAACCCGCAGGTGGGTGACGTGGAGATCTGGGAGGTCGAGAACCGCTCCGGCGGCTGGTTCCACCCGCTGCACATCCACTTGGTGGACTTCCAGGTGCTCACCCGCAACGGCGCCCCGCCGCCGGCGCAGGAGCGCGGGCCCAAGGACGTCGTCTACATCGGCGAGAACGAGACCGTGCGGCTGATCATGCGCTTCGGCCCCGAGCACGGGCGCTACATGATCCACTGCCACAACCTGTCGCACGAGGACCACGACATGATGACGCAGTTCCAGGTCGGGCTGCACGACGCCGAATGCGACCCGGTGAACGCGGCGCGCCCGTCCTACGACCCCGCGCCCGCCCTGGGCGGTCTTCGGTGACGATGCCGGCGCTCGCCGCGACCGACGCTTCCGCCGGCCTGCCGGCCGCGGCGCCGTCCCCCTGGCGGTGGGCGGCCGCCCTCGGAGCGCTCGGCGCCGGCGCGCTCCACGTCGCCGCAGCCGTCGAGCACCTGTCCACCGACGACCTCGTGGTCGGCTTCTTCCTGCTCACCGCCCTCGCCCAGTTCGGTGCCGGCGTCTGGCTGCTCCTGGGCTCGTGGCTGGGGATCCGGCCGGGGGCCGGGCCGCTGGTGGTCGTGCTGGCCGGGAGCGTCCTGCTCGTGTGCCTGTACCTGGTGGCCCACACGACCGACCTGCTCGCCGGCCTCACGGCCCACGAGGCCGACCACGGCGCTGCGGGGCACCACGCCGGCGCGGCGGTCGAGGCGGCGGGGCCGGTGGCCCTGGGCGACCGGACCCCGGCCGACCCCGAGCCCCCGGGCCTGCTCGGCACCGCGACGGTCGCGCTCGAGCTGCTGTCGGTGCTGGCGGTGACCGCTCTGCTGCCCCGGGACCGGCGGGCCAGGACGCTCGACGCACTGCTCGTCCTGGGTGCCGTGGTGTGGGTCGCGTGGCTCACCGGCGTCCTGGGTTGAGCCGGTCGGCGACCGTACTGCTGTCCCTCCGCCGATGGCCGGTGGTGCGGTCGACCGTGCAGGTGTGGATGTCGGCGCTCGGCGTCGCCCTCCTGCTGCTCGTCGTCGGCTCGGTCACCGGACTGCTGCCCGGGCAGGTGATGCGGGTCGACTCCGGGAGCATGGCGCCCACCGTCGCCGCAGGCGACCTCCTCGTGGTGGAGCGGGGCAGCGGTCCAGTCGGCCGCCGGGACGTCGTCGCGGTTCCGCACCCGGGGACCGGCGCCCTGCTGGTCAAGCGGGTCGTCGCGCTCGGCGGTGAGCAGGTGGCCCTGGCGGACGGCATGCTGGTCGTCGACGGCGAGGTGGTCTGCGAGCCCGCCATCGACCCATCGCGGCTGGATGGCGTCTGGTTCGGCCCGGTGACGGTCCCGGCCGGTGAGGTGTTCCTGATGGGCGACGACCGCGGCAGCTCCATCGACTCCCGCGTCTTCGGGACGGTGCCCGCCACGGAGGTCGTCGGGCTGGTGCGCGTCCGGGTGTGGCCGGCCCCGGGTCGCCTCCCCGCCGACGACTGCTGAGCGCCCCAGGCCCCCCTGGTCTGGGGGTGTCCCCGGCCTCTCGCGTCCTTCACTCTCTGTCAGCGGCGCCGCCACTGGTTCCGCGGACACGGGGGCAGTAGAGCTGATGACGATCGCTGGCATGCACGTAGAGTTACGGCCCGACTCCCGTCGGATGGGCCGGCGGACCTTCCTCAGGGTGGCCGCCGTCGGAGCCGCTGCGCCGGTCATCGCCTCGGCGTGCCCCTTCACGGCCGCCTCGGCAGCACCGGCGACGCAGCTGGGCACCTGGCAGCACGCGATCGGCGCGCCCCGCGGCAGCGACATCGCCGTCACGGTGGGCCGCGAGCAGGAGGGCCGGTTCGGTCTGCTGTTCAAGAAGCTGCCGGCGTTCGAGCCGCCGGACGAGCTGCTCGGCACGCTCGCCCGCACGATGACCGACCCCCGGCCACCGGCCCAGGATCCCAGCGACCACGACCGCTGGGACAACCCCGACATCACCGCCGGGTACACGTTCCTCGGCCAGTTCATCGACCACGACATCACCCGCGACACCACGCCGATGCCGGCGCAGCGGACCGACCCGCGGGGCCTGACGAACTTCGACACCCCGATGTTCGACCTCGGGTCGGTCTACGGGCGCGGTCCGGACGCCGACCCGCAGCTCTACGACCCGGCCCGGCCCGGGTACCTGCTCCTCGGCACGCACGACGGGCTGTACGACCTGCCCCGGGCCGCCGACGGGACGGCGTACATCGGCGACCCGCGCAACGACGAGAACCTGATCGTCGCCCAGCTGCACGTCGCGTTCCTCCGGTTCCACAACGCCCTGATGGACGAGGGGAAGGGCTTCGCGGCGGCCCAGCGGCTGACCATCTGGCACTACCAGTCGCTGATCGTGACGGAGTTCCTGCCGCGGATCTGCGGGCAGCGCCTGGTGGACGGTCTGGTCGCGCTGGGGGCCAAGATCCCCTGGTACCGGCCGAAGAACGTGCGCCGGCCGATGATGCCGATCGAGTTCTCCGTCGCCGCCTACCGGTTCGGCCACAGCATGGTGCGCCCGGAGTACGAGTTGAACGACGCCCACACCGGCCCGGTCTTCGCCCACCCCGGTGATCCCCGGGACGACCTGCGCGGCTCGCGGCCCGTCCCGTCGTACTACAGGGCGGACTGGACGTACTTCTTCGACGTCCCGGGCCGGCCACGCCCCGAAGGGCTCAACTTCGCCCGGCTGATGGACACGAACCTGGCGATGCCGCTGCACGACCTGCCGGCGACCGTGGTGTCCCGCGTCTCGACGCCGCTGTTCACCGACCTCGCCGAGCGCAACCTGCTGCGCGGCAAGCGGCTGGGGCTCGCAGCCGGGCAGGACGTCGCGAAGGCGTTGGGTCTGCGCCCGCTCAGCAACGCCGAGCTGGGGCTGACCGACCCGGGCTGGAAGGGCAGGGCCCCGCTGTGGTTCTACGTGCTCAAGGAGGCCGAGCTGACCCAGGGCGGACGCCGCCTGGGCCCGACCGGTGGGGCGCTGGTGGCCGGCACGCTGCTGACGCTGCTCTTCCTGGACCCCACGAGCTACGTGCACGTGAAGCCGCGCTGGACGCCGTCGACCACGCGGTTCACGGTCGGGCACTTCCTGCAGCGCGCCGGCTGCGCCTGACCGGTGCCCCACCGGGCCGCCGGACCCCGCAGGGGTCGGGCGGCCCGGTGGGCCGGGACGGCTCAGAGCTCCGGCTTGAGCTGCACCTTCACAAAGCCGTCGGCCCTCTCCTGGAACGACCGGTAGGCGCCCGGCGCCTCGGACAGCGGCAGCCGGTGCGTGGCGAAGTCGTCCACGCCGAGCGGGTCGTCGTCGGTGAGCAGCGGCATGATCTCGGGGATCCACCGCTTGACGTTGCACTGGCCCATGTGGAGCGCGATCTGCTTGTCGAACAGCGTGATCATCGGGATCGGGTCGGCCGCGCCGCCGTACACGCCCGACAGCGAGATGGTGCCCCCACGCCGGACGATGTCGATCGCGGAGTAGAAGGCGTTGAGCCGGTCGACGCCGGCCTCCTTCTGGATCGGCGCCGCGATCGCCGAGGGAAGCAGTCCGGCCGCCTTCTGCACGAACGTGGTGGCCGGGGAACCGTGCGCCTCCATGCCGACCGCGTCCAGCACCGAATCCGGCCCGCGGCCGTCGGTCATCTCGCGGATCACGTCACCGAGGTCGTCCTCGTGGTCGCGCAGGTCCACCACCTCGATGCCGCGCGCCCGTACCCGGGCCAGGCGTTCGGGCACCAGGTCGACGCCGATCACGCGGTAGCCCTTGTGGGCGCCGATGCGGCAGGCGAAGTCACCGACCGGTCCCAGGCCCAGCACGACGAGCGTGCCGCCCTCGGGCACCTGGGCGTACTCCACGCCCTGCCATGCGGTGGGCAGGATGTCGGAGAGGTAGGCGAACCGGTCGTCCGGCGGACCCTCCGGCAGCTTGATGTGCGTGAACTGCGCCTGCGGCACCCGCAGGTACTCCGCCTGCCCGCCGGGGACCTCGCCGTAGAGCTTGGAGAAGCCGAACAGGGACGCCCCCATGCCCTGGTCGCGCACCTGGGTCGTCTCGCACTGGGTGTACAGCCCCTGGTTGCACATCCAGCAGTGCCCGCAGGAGATCTGGAACGGGATCGACACCCGGTCGCCGACCTCGAGGTCACCGCACTCCGAGCCGACCTCGACGACCTGGCCCATGGTCTCGTGACCCAGGATGTCGCCGACGCCCATGAACGGCGCCAGCGGCTCGTAGAGGTGCAGGTCGGACCCGCAGATGTTGGTCGTGGTGACGCGGATGACCGCGTCGGTGGGCAACTGCACGAACGGGTCGGGCACCTCCTCCACCCGGACATCCTTCTTGCCGTGCCACGTCACTGCCTTCATAGCCCACCGTTCGTCTGCGCTCCGCCGCTTCATCGCGTCGCGTCCTTGAACCCGGATTGCCCGGAGCCCGTCGGCCGAAACGACCATGCGCACGGTCAGACGAGGGCGGTGCCGATCAGTCCCTTGCGCGTGACCAGGCCGGCGAGCTCGGCCTCCGACAGCGCCCCGGTGCCCTCGGGACGGCGGGGCAGCACCATGTACCGCGACTCGGCGCTGGCGTCCCAGACCGAGATCTGGGTCTCCGCGGGCAGCTCGACGCCGAACTCGCGCAGCACCCCACGCGGGTCGCGGACGACCCGGGAGCGGTAGGCCTCGCTCTTGTACCAACTCGGCGAGGGCCCCAGCAGCGCGATCGGGTAGCAGGAGCACAGCGTGCAGACGACGACGTGGTGCTCGGCCGCCGAGTTGGCCACGACCTTCAGCCGCTGCTCCTGCAGCCCACCGGACATCGACAGCCCGAGTTCGCCGAGCGCGGTGTTGGCGTCGGCGAGCAGCCGGGATGCAAAGCCGGGGTCGACCCATGCCCGGGCGACGACCCGCGCACCGTTGGCCGGGGACCCCCCGGCGGCGAACTCGTCGATCCGGCGGTCGATCTCCCCCGCGTCGAGCAGGCCGCGCCCCTCCAGCAGGTCCTCGACCCGGCGGACCCGGGCCGAGATCACCGAACTGACGTGGTCGCCGCTCATGAGTCCTCCTCGCCGTCCCCCGCAAGCGGGAGGTGCCCCTCGCTCGTCGCCCGCATTCGCGGTGCTTCTGTGCTCATGCGTGAGCTCGCACGCTCGCTCACGGTTGCTCCTCCACAGGGCTCAGGTAGTCCTCCCACAGCTCCACGGTGACCGTGTGGTCGCCGGCGCCGAAGAGGTCGGTCGCGGCGAACCGCACGTGGTACACGGCCCGCGCTGGGCCGACCACCCCACGGGCCCGGTCGTCGGCCAACGGGTGCGCCCCTGCGGGCTCGACGACGACACCGACGGCGCCGCGGGCGTACCCGGGCAGCCGCGTGTGGCCGGCGGGGTCGGCCGACCGCGTGCGCACGCGGTCGCCGGGGGCGAAGCGGTCAGTGCGCGTGGTCATCCGGGGCCTCCAGCTCCGCCGCCGTCGCGATGCCCTTCTCGACCAGCAGCGTCGTGATCGCGGCGAACCACCGCTCGTAGTAGGAGGCGGCCAGGTACCGCTGCACGGGCAGCCGTTCCTGCGCGTCGCGGAACTCGTCGAGGTTGTAGACCCCCCGCCGGATCAGCGCGCCGTTGAGCGCGAAGACGTGCGCCTCCCAGTCGGCGTGGAAGCGCGGCTCGTCGGGCTCCTCCGCGATCGGCGGGAAGCCCGCCATACCGCCGACGTCGTTGATGCGGCTCATCGGGGACTCCTCACGGGTTCAGGGCCAGATCGAGGCCACGATGATCGCCGAGACGGCCAGGGTCGCGGCGGCGGTCACCAGGCTCGCCGGGTGGAAGACCACCTGCATCAGGGTTTCGCCGAGCTTGCCCGGCGTCAGCAGGTCCAGGACGAGGAAGGCGACCACCTGCAGCAGCACCCCCAGCACCCCGAAGACGACGGTGTAGCCCAGCGCCGTCCCGAAGCCGCTGGTGGCGTTGGTCCAGATCGTGGTGAAGGCGATCGCACCCTGCCCGAGGAAGCCGGCCGCCAGTGCGATGCCGGCGTTGATCGAGCGCTCCTCGTAGATGTGCCGGGCCAGGCGTCCTGGGGTGAGCAGGTCGAGGGCGATCCCTCCCAGCACGAGCAGCAGGATGCCGATGCCGGTGTACGCGGCGGCATAGCCGATGTTGGCCAGCACAGGAGACCTCCGGGTCAGGACGGCGCGGAGGCCCGAGCCTAGGGGCAGCACACGGTTGTTCCGGAATGGCTCCCGGGAGGAACGTGCTGCACGTCGGTGTGACGACCCCCCGCACGCTGGTCGACATCCGCCGCGTGCACGCCGAGCCGACGATCCGGTGCGCGTCCTGATGGTGGGTCTCTCGCTGCTGGACCGGTCGCGGACGCGCGCCGGGGAGGACGACGCGAGCGCGCTGCGCGGGACGGTGGCGCGGGCGGTGACGGCCGAGCGACTGGGCTACGACCGCTTCTGGGTGGCCGAGCACCACGGTGTCCCCGGCGTGGCCGGTGCCAGCCCCGCGGTCCTCCTGGGCGTGGTCGCGGGCCGCACGTCGACCATCCGGCTCGGCTCGGCCGGCGTGATGCTGCCGCACCACCAGCCCCTGGTGGTCGCCGAGCAGTTCGCCACCCTCACCGCATTCGCGCCCGGCCGGGTGGACCTCGGGCTCGGCCGCTCCCCCGGCTTCACCCGCCCGGTGCGCCAGGCGCTGCGGTCCGACGTCATCCGCGACTTCGCCGCCGACCTGGCGGAGCTGCGGGCGCACCTGACCGGGACGGCTGCGGTCACCGCCCACCCGCGACCGGACGGCGAGGTCCCGATGCACGTGCTGGCAACCGGCCGCGGGCTGGCCGTCGCCGCCGAGCTCGGGCTGCCGGTGATCGTCGGCGGCCCGCTGCTGGGCGTGGCCGGGGACCCGGCGCCCGGGCTGGCCGCGCTCGCCCGCTACCGCGACGACTACCGCCCCTCGGCCGGGGCCCCGGAGCCGCGGGTGGCGATCAGCCTGGACGTCCTGGTCGCCGCGGACGAGACCGCCGCACGGGAACTGCTGCTGCCGGAGGCGTGGGCGATGGCGCAGGCCCGGACCACCGGCACCTTCCCGCCGCTGGAGCCGGTCGCCGCGATCCGGGCGCGGGCGATGACCGGCAGCCAGCGGCGCTACGTGGAGCAGGCGGTGGCGGGTGCGATCGCCGGCACGCCCGAACAGGTGGGCGACCGCGTGGGCGAGCTGCTGGCGCGGACCGGCGCCGCCGAACTGGTCGCCTCCAGCAGCACCTTCGACCGGGCGGCGCTGGCCGACTCCGACGCCGCGCTGGCCGCGGTGTTCGCCCGCCTCCCCGGCGCTCAGTCCAGCGCGGGCAGCGCCGCGGCCAGGGTCTCGCCGTCCCGGCCGTAGACGAGGGGCACCGCGCCGATCCGCTCGACCCGGGCGGCGCCGGCCGGCGCCGCCCCGTCCCGCAGCAGGACCGCGCGCACTCGGCCCGGCGCTGCGGTGACGAACTCGCGGTACAGCTGCGGGTCGTGCTCGCCGGTGTCCCCCACCAGCGTCCAGCAGACGCCGGGCAGGTCGTCGGCCAGCCGGAGCAGGGCCGCCCGCTTGTGCGCCCGGCCGTCGCGGAACCAGCGGGTCGGGCTGGGCCCCCAGTCGGTGAGCAGCAGCGCGCCGGGCGGGAAGCCGCTGCGCTCGAGGAAGGCCGCCAGCGGGCCGGCCAGGTTCCACGGCCCGTTGCTGAGGTAGACGACCGGCACGTGCGGGGCGCCGCTGGTCAGCTCGCGCAACAGGGCCACCATGCCGGGCACGGCCTGCCGCGTCTGCATGGGCTGGACGAAGGTCCGCCACGCCGCCCGTAGCGGGGTCGCGATGCCGGTGACCAGCACTGTGTCGTCGATGTCGCACACGACGCCGCGGGCCGCGTCGGGTGAGGCGAGATGCACCGGCGCGGAGGTCGACCGGGTCCCGGCGTGCAGCACGACGGTCAGCTGCCCCTGGTCGGCGAGCCCGGCCGGGAGATCGAGCGTGACGTCGACCAGTCCGTCGGCGTCGCTGCGCACCCGGTGCCGCTGCCCGGCGACCTCGACCTCGACCTCGCTGTGCGGGCTCTCCAGGGTGAGGAACCGCTGCCATCCCGGCACCGCCCGCCGTTCCTCGGGATGGGCACCGGGCGGCGCGAGCAGCACCCGACCCAGCACCCGCACCTGGCCGCCGCTGCCGTAGCCGGGGTGGGCGAGCACCGCCGGCGTCCAACCGCGGCGACGCGCGAGGCGGGAGAGCGTCGTCCGCACCGCGTCGTCCGCACGGCGAGCGAGGACGGGCAGGGAGACCATCGGCCCAGCCTGCCATCCGCGGCGCGCGGGCCCGCTGCGCGGCAGACCCCGGTCAGCCACCCGCCGTCGACCCCGACGTCTCCGACGTCGACGGTGACGTGGTGGTCGGCGCGGCGCCCGACGTGCCGGCGCTCCCCGCCGGGGTCGTCCTCGAGGCGCTTCCCTCGGCAGCCGACGTCCCCGCCGGCGCGGACGTCGTCCTGGGTCCGGCCGGAGAGGATCCGGACGTCCCCGCGGCGGGCGTGGAGGCGGCCCCTGAACTGCCCGACGGGCTGGTCGCCGTCGAGGCCCCAGGACCGGAGTCGGTCACGCCGGTCGGGGGCCCTGGTCCGACAGCGCCTGCGCGGTGGAGCCGACGGACAGCACGTTGGCGCCCACCGCCGCGTCGATGGGTGCGGCCACGTTGGCGTTGGCGGCCACCGCGAGGTCGATCGGCGCAGCGGCGTCCAGGGCGATGTCCAGGTCGGCGTTGAGGTCCAGCAGGGAGATGACCTCCTTGTCCGGCAGGGGCGCCGCGGTCTCGGCGGCGAGTTCCTCGGGCGTGAGCGGGCGCGGGTCGTCCTGGGTCACGTGTCCTCCTCCGCCGGGCGGGCCGTCCGCCCCGGGTGCCGACGGAGCGTGAGAGCGCCTGGCCAGAGCCGCATCCCGAAGATCACCGACCGGGTGACAGCGGCACCGTCGCTGCCGCCGCGGGGTCGCTGACTACCGTGGCGGCGTGGCCCGGGTCGTCGTCGTCGGCGCCGGGCTCGGCGGTCTGGCGGCTGCCGCCCGGCTCGCCGTCACCGGCCACCACGTGACCGTGCTGGAGCAGGCGCCGCAGGTCGGCGGCAAGCTCGGCTGGTACGCCCGGGACGGGCACGGCTTCGACACCGGCCCGAGCCTGGTCACCCTGCCGCAGGTCCTCGAGGACCTGTTCGCCGCCACCGGGCCGCCACTGGCCGACGTGCTGGAGCTGCGGCGGCTGGACCCCGCCGTCGTCTACCGGTTCGCCGACGGCACGCGGCTGTCGATGCCCGGCCGCCTCGCCGCCGTCCCGGCCGCCCTGGACGACGCCCTCGGCTCCGGCGCGGGCGCCCAGTGGTCGGCCTTCCTCGACCGTGCGGCCGCCATGTGGCGGGTGACCGAGCAGCCGTTCCTGCGTTCACCGCTGGCCGGCCCGGCGGCCCTGGCCCGGCTGGCCCGCCGGACCGGCGACCTGGCGACCATCGCGCCGTGGCGGACGCTGCGCGGACTCGGGGCGCAGTACCTGGCCGACCCGCGGTTGCGGCTGCTGCTGGACCGCTACGCCACGTACTCCGGCTCCGACCCCCGGCGCACGCCGGCGGCGCTGGCCACCGTGCCCTGGGCGGAGCAGGCGTTCGGCTCCTGGTACGTCCCCGGGGGGCTCCGCCGGCTGGTGGAGGCGGTGACCGAGCGCGCGCTGCAGCGGGGCGTCGTCGTCCGCACCGGGGCACCGGTGGCCGAGGTCCTCATGGCCGGCGGCCGGGCCGCGGGGGTCCGGCTGGCCGACG
Organism: Modestobacter sp.; assembly: GCA_025965775.1. GTDB lineage: Bacteria > Actinomycetota > Actinomycetes > Mycobacteriales > Geodermatophilaceae > Modestobacter. The sequence continues at coordinate 17,600 of JAOPWG010000111.1, forward strand.
GCGAGCGGCTGGCCGCCGACGTCGTGGTCTGCAACGCCGACGCGACCGCCCTCTACCGCGACCTGCTCCCCCCGCACGCCCCGGTGCGCCGCGCCCGGGCCGCGCTGCGCCGGGTGACCCCGTCCTCCTCGGGTTTCGTGCTGCTGCTGGCGCTCCGGGGACGGACGCCGGACCTCGCGCACCACACCGTGCTGTTCCCCGCCGACTACGACGCCGAGTTCGACGCCCTGTTCGGCACCCGCGGAGCCGCACCCCACCCGGTGACCGACCCGACCGTCTACGTCAGCGCCCCCGACGACCCGGCGACCCGCCCCGACGGCGACAGCGAGTCGTGGTTCGTCCTGGTCAACGCCCCGCGGCAGGATCCCGGCCGGGGCATGGACTGGACGGCGCCGGGGTTGGCCGACACCTACGCCGACCGGCTGCTCGAGACGATGGCCCGGCGGGGGCTCGACGTGCGCGACCGGGTGCGCTGGCGCGTGGTCCGCACGCCGGCCGACCTGGCCCGGGAGACCGGCAGCGTCGGTGGGTCCATCTACGGCACCTCCAGCAACGGCGCCCGCGCGGCGTTCCTGCGCCCGCGCAACGCTGCTGCCCTGCCCGGGCTGTTCCTCGTCGGCGGGTCGGCCCACCCCGGTGGCGGGCTCCCCCTGGTCACCCTGTCGGCACAGATCGTCGCCGGGCTGGTCGGCCCCGCCTGAGCCGGGCGCAGGCGCCCACCTCCCGTCGGCGGGACCTCGCCGGTCACGCGTCCGCGGGCACCGGCCGCGCCGGGTCGGGCAGCGACACCGAGTCGTTCACCTGCTCGAAGGCGGTCCGGACGCCGTCCAGGTCCCTGCCGGACGCCAGGAGCACGCTCAGCAGGATCCGGGCCTTCCGGCCGTCGAGGAACCCGGCGGGGACGAGGCCGCGGGAGAGCAGGTCCCGCTCGGACCCCGGGAAGCCGTAGGTCTGTCGGAGCACGTCCCCACCACCGGTCCTCGAGGCGAGGACGACCGGCATGCGGGCGGCCAGCTCCTCCAGCGCCGGGACGACGTGTGCAGGCACGTGGCCACCCCCGAAGGCCTCCAGGACCAGCCCCGAGTACCCCGCTGCCGCCACCTGGGCGATGAGCCGTGCGTCGTCACCGAGCACCGACGTGAGCAGGGCGACCGGCGGCACCGCACCTTCGCCCAGCCGGTACGGGACACCGGCGAGCGTGGGCATGCGGAAGGCGATGCGGGGTCGCCCCTCGACGATCCAGCCCAGGGGGCCGACGGTGACCGAGCGGAACGCGGCCGGGCTCGACGTGTGCGTCTTGCGCACGAAGCGAGCCGCATGGACCTCGTCGTTGACGACGACGACGGTGCCCAGCCCCGCGGCCGACGGGGCGGCGGCCACCTGTACCGCCGCCAGGAGGTTGGCAGGGCCGTCCGGACCGGCGAGGGTGGGGTTGCGCATGGCGCCCGTGACGACCACGGGGCGGTCACCGGCGACAAGGAGATCGAGGGCGAAGGACGTCTCCTCGATCGTGTCGGTGCCCTGCGTCACGACGACCCCGTCCACGCCCTGCTCGAAGCGCTGGGTGATCTCGGCCGCCAGGGCCACCAGGTCCGGCAGGGTGAGGTCACCGGAGGCGGTCTGCCGGAAGGCCACGGCCTCCAGCTCCGCCACCTGCTGGATCTGGGGCACGGCCTGCACCAGCTCGGCGGCCCCCAGCCGGGGGGTCACCCCGCCGGAGGCCGTCTGCGGGCCGTCGTTCGTGGAGGCGATGGTGCCGCCCAGGGAGAAGACCGTCACTCGGGCGTCGGCGGTTCGGTCGGTCACGGGTCGGTCCATCCTCATCGGATCGTCAGGAACGCGCGGAAGGAGCGCTCCAGGAGTTCGGTGTCCAGGTCCCGGACGATCACCACCAGCCGGGTGCCCGGGGGCACCGGCCGGGTGAGGTGCTCGGGACGGTGCACGACGTGCTGCACCGCATTGAGTGCGACCGGCCCGGCGCCCCGGACGTCCAGCACGCCCTTGACCCGCAACACGTCCGGGCCGTGCGCGTGCAGCAGCGCGCTCAGCCACACGGCGAAGGCCTGCCAGTCCAGCGGGTCGCCCGTCGTCAGCTCCAGGGTCGAGATGCCGCCGAGGTGGGCGCCCTCGGTGCTGGCCGGCAGGGCGCGGCCACCGGGCCCGCGGACCTCCGCCGGCTGGATCGTCCGCAGGACCTCGCCCCGGGCGGTCACGACCACCCGCGCGGACGGGTTGAGCTCGTGCACCCACCGGACGAGGGCCTCGACGTCCGCCGGCCCCACCAGGTCGGCCTTGGTGATCAGCACGTCGTCGGCGGCCAGCAGCTGCCGCAGGGCGACCTCGTGCTGCTCGGCAGCGGCGGCACCGGTCACCGCGTCGACGGTCACGCACACCCGGGCCAGGGCGTAGTGGTGCTTGAGGACCGGGTCGTTGGCGATGGTGAAGGCGATCGGACCGGGGTCGGACAGGCCGCTGGTCTCGATGACGACGTGGTCGCGGCGCGGCGCTGTACCGCGCTGCTCCGCGTCGAGGAGCCCGGCCAGCGCCTCGGCCAGGTCCTCGCGGCGGGTGCAGCACGCGCAGCCGCCGGAGATGACGATCGGGGCGTCCGCCGCGCCGGACAGCAGCGCATCGTCGACCATCGTGGCGCCGAAGTCGTTGAGGATCACCGCCGGTGCCCGGTCTCCGGCGCGGTCGAGTTCGCCCCGGAGCAGCGTGGTCTTGCCCGAGCCCAGGAACCCGCTGAGCACGGTCACCGTGCGACGCGTCGTCGTCCCGGAGGTGCCCGCCTCCTCGGGTGCGCCCAGCAGCGTCACCCGTCCGCCTCGGCCAGGGCAGCCAGCAGCGCGGGGTCGAGCGGGTCGATCGGGCGGGCCGAGAGCCGACCGGCGGCCGCCCACACCGCGGGCAGCCCGGCGGCGACCTCGGCGGCGCCCTTCCGGTCGGCGACGGTCAGGTACCGGCCGGTCCCGGGGTCGGACACGGTGAGGCCGTACGGGGCCAGCACGGCGGCCAGCACGCGGGTCCGGCGGTGCCGGTCACGCGCCGGCGGGTCCGACGTGACGCCGGCGGTCACTCCGTCGGACCAGTGGTCCTCCGGGGCGAGTTCGTAGCAGAGCACACACACGTGGCGTCCTTGACGGTCGAGCCGACGGGAGGTGGTGCCCGGGACGGTGGTCCGCCGCCGTCCCGGGCGGCCGGTCAGGAACCCGGCAGGAACGGGCTGCCGGTGGGGCCGGGGTAGGCGTACCGGGTGCGGAAGTCGTTCGCCGCGTCCTCCATGGTGACCCAGCTGACGCCCTCGTGGCCGTTGATGTACTCGATCATGCGCTCGA
>JAOPWG010000129.1 GCA_025965775.1 Modestobacter sp.
GGGCCGACCTCGCTGATGATGCCGCTGCACTCCAGGCCGAGCACCTCGCTGGCGCCCGGGGGCGGCGGGTAGTGGCCCTGCCGCTGCAGCAGGTCGGCCCGGTTGACCGCGGCGGCGACGACGTCGACCACCACCTCGCCGGGGCCGCAGACGGGGTCGGGGATCTCGCCCCAGCCCAGGACCTCGGGACCGCCGGGCTGCTCGATCGTCACCGCACGCATGGCCTGACCCTAGGAGAGGACCGTTCCCCCGCGCCCGGCCGGGCCGTCCGACCTTCCGTGCTGGTCCGCGGCTGAGTGGGTGCTCGCTGACGGTCGGCTCCGCAACGCCGTCGGGGGGAGCGCCCCGGTCCCGGTCCGGTCCGATCCCGTGGGGCGGTGCCACGCTGGTCCGGTCCGCCGGCCGCGGCCCCGCGGTACGGCGGCCCCTCGGAGGTCAGTCATGTCCGCCACCCCGGTACCGCACGGGTCGCCCGCGGCTCCGCCCCGCCGGTGGCGGGCCGGACGGGTGATCGTCCTGGTCCTCGGACTGCTGGTCCTGCTGGCCGGGCTCGGGCTGCTCGCCGGCGGGGGGGCGCTGCTGTGGGCCGACCAGTCGAAGCGGACCGACGACGGCTACCTGTTCTCCCCGGGCACCCGCCTGTCCTCTCCCGGGTACGCGCTGGTCAGCGACCGGATCGACCTGGCGGCCGGGGCCGGCTGGGTGCCGGTGTCCGAGGCCCTGGGCACCGCCCGGCTCCGGGCGTCGGGCGGCGGGCAGGACCTCTTCGTCGGCATCGCGCCCGCCGACCAGGCATCGGCGTACCTCGGGGGCGTGCAGCGCACGGTCGTCGACGAGCTGGGCACCGCCCCGGCCGCGACCGGCCAGGTCGAGATGCCCGGCACCGCCCCCACGGGGCGACCCGGGGCCCGGACCTTCTGGGTGGAGCAGGCCACCGGCGCCGGCCCGCAGCAGGTGGACTGGGTACCCGCGAACGGCATCTGGACGGTCGTGGTGATGAACGCCGACGGGTCGGCGGGGGTGGACGCGGACCTGCGGGGCGGCGCCACGGTGCCGGCGCTGACCGGGATCGCCTGGGGGTTGCTCGCCCTGGGGGCGCTGGTGACGCTGGTCGGCGTGCTGGTCGTCGCGCCGGCGCTCCGGCGCAGGAACCCTGGCCGTCGGCAGCTGCGGCTGGGCCGGCCGGTCCCGGCGCCGGCCGGGCCGCCGCCGTCCCCGCGGTAGAGCCGGCGGTCGCTGTCCCCCCGACCGGAGGACGGCGACCGCCGGGCCTCAGCTGCTGGGCGTCATCGCCTTGAGGTCCTTGCGCAGGATCTTCCCCGCGGCGGACTTGGGCACGGCCTCGATGAACTCGACCAGCCGGATCTTCTTGTGCGGGGCGACGCGCTCGGCGATGAAGGACTTCACGCCGTCCTCGGTCAGCTCCGAGCCCGGGCCGCGGACGACGAAGGCCTTGGGCAGCTCCTCGCCGCTCTCCGTGTCCAGCACGCCGATGACCGCGGCGTCGGCGATCTCCGGGTGGCCCAGCAGGACGGCCTCCAGCTCGGCGGGAGCCACCTGGTAGCCCTTGTACTTGATCAGCTCCTTCACCCGGTCGACCACGGTGTAGCGGCCCTCGTCATCGACGATCGCCACGTCGCCGGTGTGCAGCCAGCCCTCGGCGTCCAGGGTGTCGGCGGTGGCCTGCGGGTTGTTCAGGTAGCCGGCCATCACCTGCGGTCCGCGGACCCACAGTTCGCCGCGCTCGCCGGGGGCGGAGTCCTCACCGGTGGCCGGGTCGACCAACCGGCACTCGGTGTTGGGCAGCGCGTAGCCGACCGACCCCTTCGGCGTCGGGCCGGCACCGGTGGGCTCCAGCCCGGCCTCCGGAGTGGTGTGCGAGACCGGCGACAGCTCGGTCATCCCGTACCCCTGGCCCACGGTGACGCCGGAGTCGGCGCCCTTGCGCAGCCGGTCCTGGGCGGCCTGGGCCAGCGCGGCGTCCAGCGGGGCGGCCCCGGAGACGATGCTGTGCAGCGAGGACAGGTCGAAGGAGTCGACCAGGGGGTGCTTGGCCAGCGCCAGCACGATCGGCGGGGCGACGAACGCCCGGGTGATCGCCTGGTCCTGGATGACGCGGAGGAAGTGCTCGAGGTCGAAGCGCGGCAGGGTCACCACGGCCCCGCCCCACTGCAGGCCCTGGTTCATCAGCACCGTGAGCCCGTAGATGTGGAAGAACGGCAGGACGGCGATGATCCGCTCCCGGCCCTCCTGCACCCCGGCCAGCGGGCGGGACTGGCTGACGTTGGCCACCAGGTTGCGGTGGGTGAGCATGACGCCCTTGGGCAGTCCGGTGGTGCCGCTGGAGTAGGGCAGCGTGACCAGGTCGGTGGCCGGGTCGATGTCGACCTCGACGGAGGGGGCGTCGGTGCTGAGCAGGTCGCGCAGCGAGGCGTGGCCCTCGGCGCCGTCGAGCACGATGACCTCGTCGACCGGCGCCTTCTCGACCGCGGCCAACGCCCGGTCCAGGAACGGCGAGACGGTGATCAGGACCTTCGCGCCGGAGTCGCGCAGCTGGAAGGCGATCTCCTCGGGCGTGTAGAGCGCGTTGACCGGGGTGACGACGCAGCCCGCCGCCGCGGTGCCGTGGAAGACCACCGGGTACCAGATGGTGTTCGGGCTGAACACGGCCACGACGTCGCCCTTGCGCAGCCCCCGGGCGTGCAGCGCGGCGGCGAACCGGTCGACGTGGGCGGCGAGCTGGCCGTGGGTGATCGTCTCGCCGGTCAGCCCGTCGATCAGCGCCGGGGCGTCGCCGCGCTCGGCGGCGCCGGCCAGCACGAACTGCGGCACCGACAGCTGCGGGATCTCGGCATCGGGGTAGCGGCTGGCGATCGCCACGGTGGTCCTCCTGGTCTCAGAGCGGTGACGCCAGTCTCACATCCGTCGTGGGCCGGGACACGGCCGGGTTACCCGTGAGTAGGTAGGTCCGACTTCCGGACCACGGCCGGCGGGTTCAGCGCGGCCAGAGCACCGACTGGGTGCAGCGGAACAGCGCCATCGTCTTGCCCGTGCCGTCGTTGGTGACCACGGCGTCCCAGACCTGCGTCGTCCGCCCGGCGTGCACGTTGGTCGCCAGGACGGAGATGCGTCCCTCCCGCGCAGTGCCCAGGTGGTTGCTCTTCAGCTCGATCGTGGTGAAACCGCTGGCCCCCTCCGGCAGCAGCGCCCGGGTGGCCAGGCCGCAGCTGGTGTCGGCCAGCCCCACCACCGTCGCGGCGTGCAGGTAGCCGTTGGGGGCCAGCAGCTCGTCGCGGACGTGGAGGTGGGCGGTCAGCTGCCCGGGCTCGTGGCTGTCGATGACGATGCCGAGCAGCCCCGGCAGCGTGCCCGGCAGCAGCGCGTTGAGCTCGTCGGCGGAGAGGAACCCGGTGGCGGCCATGCCGGGCAACCTATCGAGCGGGCGCGGGCCGGCCGACCCGGGTCAGGCGCGGGCCGCGGTCTCCCAGAGCCCGATGACGTTGCCCTCGGTGTCCTGCACGTACGCGGTGAACCCCATGCTGCCGACCGGCTGCTTCGGCACGACAGTGGAACCGCCCAGCTCCTGGACCCGGTCCAGGGCGGCGTCGATGCTCTCCACGTCGATCACCACGGTCGGCCCGCCCGAGCCGCTGTTCTGCCGCGCCGTCATGCCGCCGTTGATGAAGCCGGGCTCGGCCGGCCCCTGCTGGCCACTCGGTCCGGAGGTCACCAGCGTGTAGGCCATCTCCGGCAGCTCCTGCAGCTGCCAGCCGAAGGCCTCCCGGTAGAAGCGCCGGGCGCGGTCCCCGTCGTCGAAAGGGATCTCGAAGTGCACGACCCGACCACCCATCCCGCCACCTCCCGGCTCGCCGACCAGGCTGACGCGGGGACGCCGCGGCGACCAGGGGCTTCCGTCCCGGTCAGGCCAGCCCGCGGGTGCTGCGCACGGGCTGCCGGTCACCGCGGATCGCGGCCACCATGTCCAGCGTCTGCCGGGTCGCCGCCACGTCGTGCGCACGGAACACCCGGGCGCCCAGCCAGGCGCTGACTGCAGTGGCCGCCAGTGTGCCGGTGAGCCGCTGGTCGAGCGGGACGTCGAGGGTCTCGCCGACGAAGTCCTTGTTCGACAGCGCCACCAGCACCGGCCAGCCGGTGTCCACCAGCTCGCCGAGGCGCCGGGTCACCTCCAGGGAGTGCCGGGTGTTCTTGCCGAAGTCGTGCCCGGGGTCGACCAGCACCCGCTCGGGGTCGACGCCGGCCGCGACGGCGGCCTCCGCGAGCGCCGTCGTCCGGGCGATGACGTCGGCCATCACGTCGGGGTAGCCGATCCGGTGCGGGCGGGTGCGCGGGGGCAGCCCGCCGGCGTGCGTGCAGACGATGCCCGCCCCGGCCGCCGCAGCCACCGCCGCGAGCTCCGGGTCCACGCCGCCCCAGGCGTCGTTGACGACGTCCGCGCCGGCGGCCAGGACCTCGCGGGCCACCTCCGCCCGCCAGGTGTCGATCGAGATCGGCAGCTGCGGATGGGCGGCCCGGATCGCCGCGACCAGGTCCACGGTGCGCCGGATCTCCTCCATCGGTGAGACGTACTCGCCGGGAGCGGCCTTGACCCCGCCGACGTCGACCATGTCCGCGCCCTCGGCGACCACCTGGCCGACCCGGGCGACCGCCGCGTCCAGCTCGTAGGTCGCCCCGCGGTCGTAGAAGGAGTCCGGCGTCCGGTTCACGATCGCCATGACGACCAGGCCGCCGTCCGGCACGTCGAGGGCACCCAGTCGCAGCACC
>JAOPWG010000142.1 GCA_025965775.1 Modestobacter sp.
TCGTAGGTGGTGATCACCTGCGGCCGGAACCGGCGGATGAGCTCCACCAGCGGCGCCGCCGCCTCCTCCACCGGCACGAGGGCGAAGCAGCCCTCGGGGAGCGGCGGCAGCGGGTCACCCTCGGGCAGGCCGGAGTCGACGAAGCCCAGCCACTCCTGCTCGACGCCCAGGATGTCCCGGGCCCGCGCCATCTCCTCCATGCGCAGCTGCGGGAGCCGCTCCCACACCTCGGGGCGGTCCATCGCGGGGTTGAGCACCGACCCGCGCTCACCACCGGTGCAGGTGGCCACCAGCACCCGGGCACCCTCGGCGACGTACTTGGCCATGGTCGCGGCACCCTTGCTCGACTCGTCGTCGGGGTGCGCGTGCACCGCGAGCAGGCGCAGCTGGTCCGGGTCTGTCACGTGTTCTCCTCGCTGGCGCTCGTCGGACCCGTGCCCGACGGTGCTGTGTCTCGGCGTGACCTCGCGAGCTCGGTCACGTCTCCATTGTCCCCCGGACCCGCGGGTGGCGGTGGGGACCCCGCGACTGCCGGTTCGGGACGCGCCGACGGCACCCGTCCCGATCTCCTCCGGCACCCGGCCCGACCGCCGGAGGCCTGCATCGAGCCCTCTCCCGGTGTTAGCTTTCTCGGATTGACCAACGGCGGTCGTCGCACCGAGGCGGCCGCCATCGAGCACGGGAGTCCCCACATCGTGTCCACCCCGACTGACGAGCAGGACCAGGGCGTCTGGCTGACGCAGGAGGCCCACGACCGGCTGAAGGCCGAGCTCGACAAGCTGGTGGCGAACCGTCCGGTCATGGCCAAGGAGATCAACGACCGTCGCGAAGAGGGTGACCTCAAGGAGAACGGCGGCTACCACGCGGCCCGCGAGGAGCAGGGCAAGCAGGAGGGCCGGATCCGGCAGCTCACCGACCTGCTGCGCAAGGCCCGGGTCGGCGAGCCGCCCACGACGGCCACCAACGCCGCTCTCGGCACCGTGATCACCATCGCCTTCGACGGCGACGAGGACGACACCGAGAAGTTCCTGCTGGGCTCCCGGGAGATCGCGGGGACCACCGCGCTGACCGTCTACTCCCCGGAGTCGGCGCTCGGCGCCGCGATCGTGGGGGCCGCACCGGGCGCGACAGTGACGTACCAGGCACCCAACGGCCGGGACATCTCGGTGAAGGTGCTGGCCGTCGAGCCCTTCATCCCCTGACCGGGCGAGGGCGGGCGGTGGGCGGACGGTCGAGGCAGGCGGAGAACACCTCCTTCCCCTGCGCCCACTGCGCCACTCCGGTGCCGGCCAACACCGACGGGCACTACCGCAACCACTGCCCGCGGTGCCTGTGGTCGTTGCACGTCGACGAGCTGCCCGGCGACCGGGCCAGCGAGTGCCGCGGGCTGATGGAGCCCGTCGGCCTGGTGGAGAAGTCGGGCAAGGGCTGGCAGGTGGTGCACCGCTGCACGAGCTGTGGGCACCGCCAGCCCAACCGCCTGGTCCGCGAGGGCGCCGCGCCCGACGACCTGGACCTGGTGCTCGAACTCCCGTGGTTGTGAGTACTGGCAAACCGGTCGCGACAGCGGCCTGAGGAGTCCCGGGTGGGGGCCGGAGGCCTCCGACCGGGACTCCTCGCAGCGGCTCAGCGGCAGCCGGGGACGGCACCTGGCCGCGGTGCGATCCCGAGGATCGCGATGTCATCGGGCCGACCGATCAGCAGAGCCCTCGTCGCCTCAAGAGCGGGCCCGTGTCGGCGTCGCGGCCACGGACGGCGCGGAAGGCCCCCAGCGGGTCCACCGAGCCGCCCCGGGACAGCAGCCGGTCCCGGAAGAGGTCCCCGTTGGCCCGGGTGAGCCCGCCGTTCTCCTTGAACCACTCCACCGTGTCGGCGTCGAGCACCTCTGACCAGATGTAGGAGTAGTAGCCGGCCGAGTAGCCGCCGGCGAAGACGTGCTGGAAATACGTCGTCCGGTAGCGCGGCGGGACCAGTTCCACCGACACCCCGGCCGCGGCCAGCGCCGCGGCCTCGAAGGCCTGGGCATCGGGGACGACCGTCCCCGGGTCGATCCGGTGCCAGGCCTGGTCCAGCAGCGTCGCGGCCAGGTACTCCAGCGTGCCGAAGCCCTCGCCCCACAGCGCGGCGGTCTCGATGGCCTGCGCCGTATCCGGCGACAACGGCTCGTCGGTCTCGACGTGCCGGGCGTAGGAGGCCAGGACCTCCGGCCACAGTGCCCACATCTCGTTGACCTGGCTGGGGTACTCCACGAAGTCGCGCGGGACGCTCGTGCCGGCGAGGCGCGGGTAGGTGACCGCGGAGGACAGCCCGTGCAGCGCGTGGCCGAACTCGTGGAAGAGCGTGGTCACCTCGCTGAGCGTGAGCAGCGTGGGCTGCCTGGCCGCGGCGCGGGTCACGTTGAGGTTGTTCACCACCACCGGCTGGGCGTCCATGAGGGTCGACTGGGTGACCAGGGAGTTCATCCAGGCCCCGCCGCGCTTGCCCTCCCGGGCGACGTAGTCGCCGAGGTACAGGCCGACCGGCTGGCCATCGGCGCCACGCACCTCCCAGACCCGGACGTCGGGGTGGTAGCCGACCAGGTCCGGTCGGGGCGTGAAGGTGTAGCCGTAGAGCAGCTCGGCAGCCCGGAAGACGCCGTCGACGAGCACCCGGTCCAGCTCGAACCAGGGTCGCAGGGCGGCGCTGTCGACGGCGTAGCGCTCGGCACGGACGCGCTCGGAGTAGAAGGCCCAGTCCCACGGGGCCAGCTGCACACCGTCGGCGGCGGCGAGTTCGGCCAGCACCTCCGCCTCGGCCGTCGCGTTGGCCACGGCCGGAGCAACCAGCTCACCGAGCAGCGCGTCGACGGCCGCGGAGGTCTTCGCCGTCTGGTCCGCGGCGACGAGGTCGGCGTGGGTGTCGTAGCCCAGCAGCCGCGCGCGGACCGCCCGCAGGTGGGCGATCTCGACGGCCACCGGACCGTTGTCGTGCTCGCCGGCGGACGCCCGCGTCACCGACGCGGCGTGCAGCCGCTCGCGCAGCTCCCGGTTGCGCAGCTTGGCCAGCGCCGGCTGCCCGCTGGGCAGCACCAGCGTCAGCAGATACCCGCCGTCGGAGCCCCGCTCGGTGGCGGCTCCGGCAGCGGCCTGGACCTCGGCCGGGCTGAGCCCGTCCAGCTGCGCGGCGTCGGTCACCAGCACCGCGGCCGCCTCGGTGGCCAGCTGCAGGTTCTGGTCGAACGTGGTCGACAGCTCGGCCAGGCGCTGGTTGAGCGCCCGCAGCTGGTCGCGGCCGGTCTCGTCGAGGCCGGCGCCGGCCAGCACGAAGTCCAGGTGGTAGCGCTCGACCAGCCGCACGGCCTCCTCGTCGAGGCCGGCGTCGTGCCGGGCGGCGTGCACCGCGTCGACCCGGGCGAACAGCCCGGGATCCAGCCGGATGGCGTCGCTGTGCGCGGCGGCCAGCGGTGCGATCTCCCGCTCGATCTCCCGCAGTCGGTCGGAGGAGACCGACGAGCTGAGGTTGTAGAACACCCGCTCGGCCCGCCCGAGCAGCTGCCCGGAGCGCTCCAGGGCGACCACGGTGTTGTCCAACGTCGGTTCCTCCGGGTCGGCCACGATCGCGTCCACCTCGGCGCGGTGCTCGGCCATACCGGCCCGCAGCGCCTCGCGCTGGTGCTCCAGGGTGAGGTCGGCGAAGGGCGGCAGGCCGTGCAGCAGCGTCGACGGCGCAGCCAGCGGGTTCGACGCGGGCAGGATCGGGGAGGCCGGCGCGACGGCCGGGTCAGCGGTGCTCATCGCCGTCCATCCTGGCCCCTCCCCCCGACCATCGGGACGACAGCCCGGCGGTGGCCCGGCGGTGGCCCGACGGTGGCCCGACGGTGGCCCCACGTCCGGGCCTGCGAACGGGGGACGTCGGCACGTCCCGTCCGCCGGCCCGGTGGGGCCGTCAGCGGCTGGCGGTGCGCAGGTACGTGCGCACCGACAGCGGCACGAAGACCGCGAGCAGGACGACCACCCACAGCAGCACGTAGGGCACCGGGTGCTGCAGCGCCCACGCGTCGGAGGTCTCCAGCGACGGAGCGGTGTTGCCGAACAGCTGCCGGGCCGCCTGCACCACGGCCGACACCGGGTTCCAGTCGGCGATCACCTTGAGCACGGACGGGAAGTTGTTGGTCGGCACGAAGGTGTTCGCGATGAACGTCAGCGGGAAGATCACGATGAAGCTGGCGTTGTTGACCACCTCCGGGGTGCGCACCAGCAGCCCGACGTAGGCCATCACCCACGAGATGGCGAAGGCGAACAGCAGCAGGAGCACGAAGCCGACCAGCGCCTCACCGACCGAGGAGTGGATCCGCCACCCCACGGCCAGCCCGGTCAGCGCCATGACCACGATGGTCAGCACGTTCAGCCCGAGGTCGGCGACCGTGCGCCCGACCAGCACCGCCGAGCGGGCCATCGGCAACGACCGGAACCGGTCGATGAGCCCCTTCTGCAGGTCCTCCGCCAGGCTGGCCCCGGTGATGGTGCTGCCGAACACGACGGTCTGGGCGAAGATCCCGGGCAGCAGGAACTCGGCGTAGTCGATGCCCTCGATCGGGATCGCGCTGCCGAACACGTAGCGGAACAGCAGCACGAACATGATCGGCGACAGGGTCGCGAAGACGATCAGGTCGGGCACCCGCTTGACCTTGATCAGGTTGCGCCGGGTGATGGTCAGGCTGTCGGAGACGGCCGTGCCGACCGACGCGGTCAGGGAGCTCATCGGACTGCACCTCCAGCGGCGGCCGGGGTCCGGTCCGCGTCGTCGGACGGGTCATCGGGCCGCTCGTCGGCGGCGTGCCCGGTGAGGGTGAGGAAGACGTCGTCCAGGTCGGGCCGGCGCAGCCCGGCGTCCAGCACCGTCGCTCCGATGCCCTCCAGCCGCCGCAGTGCCTCGGCCAGCGTGGCCGCACCACCGCTGACCGGCAGTGTCAGCCGGCGGGTCTGCTCGTCCCGCCGGGGCTCCTCCAGGCCCAACGGCCGCAGCACCTCGGCCGCCCGGGCCAACTCCTCGGCCGAGCCCACGGTCAGCTCCAGCCGCTGCCCGCCGACCTGCGCCTTCAGCTCGTCGGCGGTGCCGCGGGCGATCACCCGGCCACGGTCGATGACGACCATCCGGTCGGCGAGCCGGTCGGCCTCCTCCAGGTACTGGGTGGTGAGCAGGATCGTCGTCCCGTCGCTGACGAGGTCGGCGATGAACTCCCACATGCCCAGCCGGCTGCGCGGGTCGAGCCCGGTGGTCGGCTCGTCGAGGAA
>JAOPWG010000152.1 GCA_025965775.1 Modestobacter sp.
GCAGCGCCATCTGCTGCTCGGGGGTCTCCTCCGGCTCGAGCAGCCCGCTGCCCAGCAGGCGCTGGATGCTCTCCGGGTCGCTGGGGTCGATGCCGCCCTCCATGCCGCTCATCGCCTCGGTGAGCCCACGCTCGATCGCCTCGCGGTCGACGTGGATACCCCGGGCGTAGGCGTGCACCGCGTCGGTGAGCTGCTGGCGCAACCACGGCACGTGCGCGAACAGCCGCTGGTGGGCGGCCTCGCGCAGGGCCAGGAACAGCCGCACCTCGTCCTCGGGCCGGTCCAGGCCGGCACCGAAGGCGGCCACGTTCTGCGGCACCAGCACCCCGGCGCCGCGCGGCCCCAGCGGCAGCCCGACGTCGGTGCTGGTGAGCACCTCGTCGGCCAGCTTGCCCAGCGCCTGGCCGACCTGGGCGCCGAACATGACGCCACCCATCTGGCCCATCACCCCGGCCAGCGGCCCGGCCATCGCCGCCGCCTCCGGGGGAAGCGCGCTGGTCATCGCCGCCACGACCCGCTCGGCCAGGGGGTCGATCAGCGTGGCCCACCCGGGCAGCGTCTGCTCCACCCACTCGACCCGGGACCAGGCCAGGCCCCGGTCCATCCCCGAGGGCAGCTCGGTCGCCTCGTCCAGCCACAGGTCGGCCAGCCGTAGCGCCTCGGCCACCGCCGCCCGCTCGGCCTCCGACGTGGGCTGGTGCCCAGGGGCCAGCTGGCTGATCGCGCCCTGGCGGGCGAGGTCCCAGTTCACCGGTCCGCCGGACCAGGTCATCAGCTTCTGCAGCTCGGCGAACAGAGGCATCTTGCCCAGCAGGTCCTCGGGGCCACCGCCCGCGCCGAACCCCCCGCCGCCGAACAGCGCGCCCAGTCCGAAGGGGTCGCCGGGCGTGCCGGCGCCGCCCCCGGAGCTGCCCGGCTCGCCGGAGCGGTCGGGATCGCGGTCGGGATCGCGGTCGGGCAGACCGAAGCCGAACGGGAGGTCGCTCATGTCCCCACCGTAACCGCGCCCGGGGTCGGCGACCCCGGTCCGGCGAGCTCCCGCGTCCGCCACAGCTGATCTTCAGGCACCTCCGGCGGAAGGAGCGACGGGTGCGCTCCCAGCGGCATCCCAGGGCGGTCACCTACTCTCGCCGGTCGTGAGTCGTCGGAGCGCCGTCCTGGTCACCGGTGCGGTGCTGCTGCTCGTCTTCGGGGTGGTCGGCGCGCTGCTGCCGGTGCCCTACGTGGCGCAGGTGCCCGGACCCACGTTCAACACCCTCGGCGACATCGACGGTCGGCCGATCATCACCGTGGACGGCCGCGGCCGGAACGCGACCTCCGGGAACCTGAACCTGACCACGGTCGGGGTCCCGCAGCGCCCGCTGACCCTCGTCGGGGCCGTGCAGGGCTGGTTCGACCGCGAGGTCACCGTCGTTCCCCGCGACCAGGTCTACCCCCCGGGGAAGTCGGAGAAGCAGACCCAGCAGGAGAACCGGCAGGCCTTCCTGACCTCCGAGCAAGCTGCCCGGATCGCCGCCCTGGCCGAGCTGGGATATCCCGAGAAGGTCGTCGTCCAGAGCCTGGCCGACGGCTCCCCGTCGCAGGGCCGGCTCCAGGCGGGGGACGCAATCGACTCGGTGGGTGGCAGCCCCACTCCCGACAAAGCTGCGCTGAGCGCGGCGCTCGCGGCGATCCCGGCCGGCACGTCCGTGCCGGTCGGTTACACCCGCCTCGGTCAGCCCGGGACGACGACGGTGACCACCAGCAAGGCCGCCACCGGCGAGGGCTCGGCGCTGGGCGTGCTGGTGCTCGAGTCGCCCTACGCGCCGTTCACCGTCGACATCCGGGTGGACGACGTCGGTGGGCCCTCGGCGGGCCTGATGCTGACCCTCGGGATCCTCGACCTGGTCGGGACCACCGACCTCACCCAGGGCGCCGTCGTCGCGGGGACCGGCACCATCGCCGGCAACGGCGCGGTCGGCCCGATCGGGGGCATCCCGCTGAAGCTCATCTCCGCCCGGGACCTGGGCGCCGAGCTGTTCCTGGTGCCCGCGGACAACTGCACCGAGGCGCTGGCGAACGCCCAGCCGGGCCTGCCGATGGCCAGGGTCGCCTCGCTGCAGGACGCGCTGACCGCGCTGGGCGATCTGCGGGCCGGCCGGACGCCGGCTCCCTGCTGACGGCCGCGGGGGAGCCGGAACGCCTGTCGCCCAGCCGGACGTGGTCTGCTTGCCGCCTCGGGAACCCGCCACCGCCGGCAACAGTTGAGCAGTCGGACCCGGGCGCCTGACCGGACCTGCGCCGCCTGTCGCGTCGCCGGTCCGATCGCGGTCGAGTAGTCCGTGGCCTCCCGGCCACCCCTGATCTGTGAGGAGCCCACTCGTGGCCATGCGGCCCCCCGTGCCGGTACCGGCGTTGTCTCGGCGCGCGAAGTCGGTCATCGGCACCGTCGCCGTCCTGCTGGTGCTGTTCACCGTCATCGGCACGCTGACCAACGTCTACGTCGACTACCTGTGGTTCGACGAGACGAAATACACCGAGGTCTTCTGGACCGAGGTGCAGACCCGCGCCCTGCTGTTCGCCGTCGCCGGGGTGGCGACCGGTGGTCTGACCGCCCTGGCCGTGTACCTGGCCTACCGGTTCCGCCCGGCCTTCCGGCCGATGTCGCTGGAGCAGCAGAACCTGGAGCGCTACCGCCAGTCGCTGGAGCCCCGCCGCAAGGTCGTGCTCACCGCGATCGCCATCGTGCTGGGCCTGTTCGCCGGGTTCACCGCGCAGGGCAGCTGGCAGACCTGGCTGATGTTCCGGAACGCCACCGACTTCGGGCAGACCGACCCGCAGTTCGGCAAGGACATCTCTTTCTTCGTCTTCGACTACCCCTTCTACCGGCTGGCCCTGGGCTTCGCCTTCGCGATCGTGCTGCTCTCGCTGATCGGGTCGGTGCTCACGCACTACGTCTTCGGTGGACTGCGGCTGCAGACCCCGGGGCAGAAACTGACCGGCGCCGCGCGGGTGCAGCTGTCGGTGCTGCTGGGGCTGTTCGTCGCGCTGAAGGCCGTCGCCTACTGGCTGGACCGGTACGGCGCCGTCTACTCCGACCGGGGCAACGTCTTCACCGGCGCCTCCTACACCGACGTCAACGCCCTGCTGCCGGCCAAGAACATCCTGGTGTTCGTGGCGGTGATCTGCGCAGTCGCGTTCTTCGCCAACATCGTCTTCCGCAACACCCTGCTGCCGGCCTCCGCGCTGGTGCTGCTGCTGCTGTCCAGCCTGGTCATCGGGGTGGCCTACCCGGCGATCGTCCAGCAGTTCGTGGTCCGACCCAGCGCGGACCAGAAGGAGGCGGCCTACATCGAGCGGGCCATCCACTCCACCCGCGACGCCTATCAGCTCTCCGACGTCCAGTACGTCAACTACGGGTCGGACACCACGGCCACGCCGACGTCGGCCGACCTGGCCGCCGACGCCGGGACGATCTCCAACGCGCGCCTGCTGGACCCCAACGTCCTGCAGCCGACGTTCCTGGCGCGCCAGCAGATCCGCAACGTCTACGGCTTCCCCAAGAAGCTGGACATCGACCGGTACA
>JAOPWG010000176.1 GCA_025965775.1 Modestobacter sp.
GGTGCCGGGCTGCCGCCGGCGGTGCAGCGCGCGGTGGACGCAGTTCGGGCCCGGCTGGCCGAGTCGCCGTTCGCCGCCCCGGAGGCCGGCGAGCTGGTGGCGGCCGGTCTGGGGCCGCGCGAGCTGGCCGCCGCAGTGCGCGACGAGCAGCTGGTCCGCATCGCCGAGGGGGTGTTCCTGGCGCCGGGCGTGGAGGTGGCGGCCCACGAGCGGCTGGCGGCGCTGCCGCAGCCGTTCACGCTCAGCCAGGCCCGCACCGCGTGGGGGACCAGTCGACGGGTCGCGGTCCCGCTGGCCGAGTGGCTGGACGCCCGCGGGGTCACCGAGCGGCTGCCGGACAACACCCGCCGGCTGCGCTGACCGGCGTGGGAGGTCGGAGGTCCCCACCGCTGCACCTACGGTGACGCGGTGATCGACTTCTCCAACGGATCCGTGTTCAAGCTCAGCCCGTGCAGCCCGGACGAGATCGCCCCGGCCGTCGCGCCGCTGATCATCCCCGGCGAGCAGTTCGTCGCCTCGTTCAAGGCGATGCGGGACTTCGTCGTCTTCACCGACAAGCGGCTCATCGCCGTCAACGTGCAGGGGATCACCGGTAAGAAGCGGGACTTCACCTCCCTGCCGTACAGCAAGATCCAGGCGTTCTCGATCGAGACGGCCGGCACCTTCGACCTCGATGCCGAACTCGACCTGTGGTTCAGCGGGCTCGGCAAGGTGCGCCTGGAGTTCAAGGGCAACGCGGACATCCGGCAGCTCGGGCACATGATCGCCGGCTACGTCCTCTGATCTCGGCCGCGGCCGACCGCCGCCCACAGCCGTGCGCCGGTCGGGCTGAGCCAGGCGTCAGCTGGGACGCCGTCGACCACGGCTCCGCGCCCCTCGACCACCTCCAGCCGGATCACGGTCGGCTCGACCGGCGGCCGGGCTCCGCCGAAGGCGGCGTCCACCGCCGGGTGGACCCGTTCGTCGAAGGCGCGGGCGCTCCGTGACGGACGAGGTCAAGGCCCCCGAGCGCCTGCAGCTGTTCGCCGCCGACCTGCCGGCCACCGGTGAACTGCGGGCCGAACTGGGCGACGACGAGGTCCCGACGTGGTCTGGTCGATGAACGCCGCGGAGTTCCACGCGCTGCTGGTCGGGTCGCACGGTTGGTCGGCCGAGCGGTTCGCAGCCTTCCCCGCCGACGCCTGGATCCGGGTGCTGCTGGCCTGACCCCGCTCAGGGCGTCCCGGCGCCGCCGGCCAGCCACAGCCGCTGGTCCATCTGCGGCGGGGTCTCGACGACCAGCCGTGGACCGGCGTCCTGGGTCTCGACCAGCTCGTCGGGGCGCACCGGGTCCGGCAGGTGGCGGAACTGCTCCCGCGGGTCCTGCTCCCGATCGGTCATGGTCGTCAGCGTCCGCGCCGGGACGGCGGCTGACAAGTGCTCACTCGGCGGCGGGCACCCACCGGGCGGGCCGCTTCTCGCGGAAGGCGGCGATGCCCTCCTGGCCCTCCTCGCCGGCGAAGAAGCGGGCGGAGAGCTGCAGCAGGGCGGGGAACTGGTCGCCGAGGCGGGTCCCCGACCGCAGCAGCCGCTTGGTCTCGGCCAGCGCGGCCGGGGCGCCGGCGGCCAGGGCCGTCACCTGGGCGGCCACGGTCGCGTCCACCTCGTCGTCGGCGACGGCGAGGTCGACCAGGCCACCGCCCGCCGCGGTCGCGGCGTCGAACACCTCGCCGGTGAGCATCAGCCGGTGCACCACGTTCGGCAGCATCCGCGGCCGGACCACCGCCGAGATGACGGCCGGGACGACGCCGATCCGCACCTCGCTGAACGCGAACGTGGCCGAGCTGCCGGCCACGACGACGTCGCAGGCGGCCAGCAGGCCCACCCCGCCGGCCCGGGCCGGCCCGCGGACGGCGGCCAGCACCGGCTTGGGCGCCGACCAGACCAGCTCCAGGAGTTCCGGGAACTCGTTGACCCCCTGGTCGGCGGCCGACCCGCCGGCGGCCTCGGTCAGGTCCATCCCCGAGCAGAAGACCCGGCCGGTGTGGTCGAGCACCACGACTCGCACCGCGTCGTCGGCCAGGACGTCGGTCAGCGCCCGCCTCAGCTGGGCGCGCATCGCCCGGGACAGGGCATTGCGGTTGGCGGGGGAGTCAAGGGTCAGCCGGGCCACCCCGCGGGCCACCTCGACCTGCAGCACTGTCTGGTCGGTCACGGCAGCATCCTGCCGCCCCCCGGCCTGGCGCACACTGGCAGGCAGTGACCACCACCCTGCCCCTGCTCGACGCGGCACGCCCCGCCGAGCCCGCGCTGCCGGCCGGCCCCGAGATGCTCCCCGAGGCCGCCCGCGCGCAGCTGTCGTCCACCCCGTTCGGGCTCTACGTGCACGTGCCGTTCTGCGCCACCCGCTGCGGCTATTGCGACTTCAACACCTACACGTCCGACGAGCTGGGCCCCGGCGCGAACCGCAGCGAGTACGCCGCCACGGCGATCGCCGAGCTGCGACTGGCCGCCGGCGTCCTCGGGCCGGACCGGCCGACCGTGCAGACGGTCTTCGTCGGCGGCGGCACCCCGACGCTGCTGCCGGCCGAGGACCTCGCCGCCGTGCTCGCCGAGGTGCGCGAGCTGTTCCAGGTCGCCCCCGACGTCGAGGTCACCACCGAGGCCAATCCCGAGTCGGTGACCCCGGCGTCGCTGGCCACCCTGCGGGCGGGCGGCTTCACCCGGATCAGCCTGGGCATGCAGTCCGCCGCCGAGCACGTGCTGGCCGTCCTGGACCGCCGGCACACCCCCGGGCGGGCTGCGCAGGCCGCCCGCGAGGCCCGCGCCGCCGGCTTCGAGCACGTCAACCTCGACCTCATCTACGGCGCCCCCGGCGAGACCGACGCCGACTGGGCGGCCTCGCTCGAGGCCGTCCTGGACGCGCCGGTCGACCACGTGAGCGCCTACGCGCTGATCGTCGAGCAGGGCACCCGGCTGGCCCGGCGGGTCGCCCGCGGTGAGCTGCCGATGCCCGACGACGACGTGCTGGCCGACCGCTACGAGGTCGCCGACCGGGTGCTCGGTGGCGCCGGGCTGGGCTGGTACGAGGTGTCGAACTGGGCCCGCGACCGCGCCGCCCGCTGCCGGCACAACGAGCTGTACTGGGCCAACGCGAACTGGTGGGGGATCGGGCCGGGGGCGCACTCGCACGTCGGTGGGCTCCGGTGGTGGAACGTCAAGCACCCGGCCGCCTACGCCGACCGGCTGGCCGCCGGGCTGCACCCGGCCGCCGACGCCGAGCAGCTCACCGCGGAGGACCAGGCGTTGGAGCGGGTGATGCTCGGCCTGCGGCTGCGTGACGGACTGCCCCTCGGCGCGCTGTCCGACGCCGGGCGGCTGCGGGCCGCGGAGTCCGTCGTCCGCGGACTGCTGGAGCCCGGACCGCACGCCGTCGGGCTCGCCGTCCTCACCGACCGGGGGCGGCTGCTCGCCGACGCGGTGATCCGGGATCTCACCGATTGAGGTGGAGTGCCACGGTGCAGGAAACCTGCGCCGTGGCACTCCGCCTGCGCGCCTCAGGCCGGGTGGTCCTGCGCCGAGGGCGCGTCGTCGTCCGCGGTGGCCTCACCGGCCGGCTGGCTGGGCATCAGGGCGTCGAGGTCCAGCACCCGCACGTGGATGACGTTGCGCTGCTGCAGGGCCGCCCGCAGCGCCCGGTGCAGCCCGTCCTCCAGGTACATCTCGCCCATCCACTGGACGGCGTGCGGGAACAGGTCGCCGTAGAAGGTGGAGTCGTCGGCGAGCAACGCATCGAGGGCCAGCTCGCGCTTGGTGGTGACCAGCGTGTCGAGCCGGATCTGCCGGGGCGGGATCATCGCCCAGTCCCGGGTGGAGAAGCCGTGGTCGGGATACGGTCGCCCGCTCCGCACTGCCTTGAAGA
>JAOPWG010000195.1 GCA_025965775.1 Modestobacter sp.
GCGCCGAGGCCTCCGACGTCGCCAACGCCGTCCTGGACGGTGCCGACGCGGTGATGCTGTCCGGCGAGACCTCGGTCGGGAAGTTCCCGATCGCCGCGGTGCGCACCATGGAGCGGATCATCGACGCGGTCGAGTCCGACGAGGTCCGCGTCCCCGAGCTCAAGCGGCACTCCCGGTCCCGCTCCGGCGCGATCGTGCGTGCGGCCAAGGACGTCGGTGAGGCGATGGAGGTCTCCGCGCTGGCCGCCTTCACCTCCACCGGGAACACCGCCCAGCGGCTGGCCGCGCTGCACACCAAGCTGCCGATCCTGGCCTTCACCACCGACGCGCGGGTGCGCAGCCGGCTGGCGCTGTCCTGGGGCGTGGAGACCTTCCTGGTCCCCGAGGTCACCCACACCGACGACATGGTGCGGCAGGTGGACTTCTCGCTGCTGTCCATCGGCCGGCTCAAGGAGGGCGACCGGGTCGTCGTCGTCGCGGGCAGCCCGCCGAACACCGTCGGTTCCACCAACCTGGTCCGGGTCCACGAGGTGGGGACCGACGCGTGAGCACGTCGTCATCGGCGACCGGCCGGCCCGGTTCGCCGGCCACGGAGCTGATGGCGGTCCTGGACCTCGAGGAACGTGGCCCGGGCCTGTTCGTCGGCAGTACGCCGCGCGTCCGGCAGCAGCGCATCTTCGGCGGGCAGGTCGCTGCGCAGGCCCTGAGCGCGGCGAGCGCCACAGTCATCGCCGACCGCGCGGTGCACTCCCTGCACTCGTACTTCCTGCGCCCGGGGGACCCGCACGTGGAGATCCGGTACGAGGTCGACGACCTGCGCGAGGGCCGGTCGTTCAGCACCCGCCGGGTGGTGGCGCGGCAGACCCGGGACGGGGACGACGTGGCCATCTTCGCGATGACGGCGGACTTCCACGCTGGGGAGCGGGCGGTGGTGGAGCACTCGCTGCCGATGCCCGAGGTGCCCGGCCCCGAGGGGCTGCCGGGGCTCGTCGAGGTCGTCGCCGCCCATCCCGAGGCTGCCGAGAACATGACCTCGATGGGTCGCGTGGTGGAGCAGCGGTACCTGGCCGACCCCTTCGACCCCGAGCCGCGGCTGCCGCCGCACACGGCGTCCCAGGGCTGGTTCCGGGTGGCGGGGCGGCTGCCCGACGAGGACGCCGTGCACGCCGCGGCGCTCACCTTCGTCAGTGACCTGACGTTGCTCTCGGCCGGGCTGTCCCGGGTCGGCGGCGGCTGGGGTGGGGGAACGGTGGGCGCGAGCCTCGATCACGCGGTGTGGTTCCACCGCCCGGTGCGCGCCGACGAGTGGTTCCTCTACGAGACCGACAGCCCCGCGGCCGCCAGTGGCCGGGCACTGTGCTTCGGCCAGATCTGGGCCGCGGACGGCACCCACGTGGCCAGCGTCGTCCAGCAGGGGCTGCTCCGCTCACTCGGCAGCTGAGGGCTGCCTGTCGTCGGTGCGCCCGTCCGTGGGCCCGTCCGTGGGCTCCGGGGAGACGGGGCCCGCTCCGGTCGGGTCCTCCGCGGCCGGCGTCTCCGCCGCCGCCTCCTCGGCCGCCTCGGCCTCGGCGAGCAGCCCGGGCCCCGCAGCGGCCTCCGCCGCTGCCCGTGCCCGCTGCTCCTCGGCCTCGCGCTCGGCCTGCTCGCGGGCCCGCTGCTCGGCCGCTCGGTGCTCGGCGAGCTGCTCGGCGAAGTCGTTGGCCAACCAGTCGTGCGCCTCGCCCAGCAGGGCCCACAGCCGCTCCACGTGTCGGCGGGTGGTCGTGGGCGTGCCCACCGCCACCCGGAGCACCGTGGCGCCGCCGACGGTGGTGTGGGTGAGGAAGACCTCGCCGCCGTCGTTGAGCCGCTCCAGCAGGGTCATGGTGGCGACGTCGGCGTCCACCTCCGGCCCCCAGCGGGGCTTGAGGCAGACCAGCGACAGCGGGTGCGGGGTGGCGATGTCGAACCGGTCGTCGGCGTCGACCCAGCCGGCGAACTCCTGGGCCAGCTCCACGCCGGTGCGGATGTGCTCGCGCAGGCCCTCGGCGCCGTACCAGCGCACCACGAACCAGAGCTTCAGCGCGCGGAAGCGGCGACCGAGCTCGATCTGCCAGTCCCGGTAGTCGACGACGGCGCCGGTGTCCGTGGCGGCGTTGCGCAGGTACTCCGGCAGGATCGCCAGCGCGCCGGTGAGCGCCGCCCGGTCGGCCACCCAGAACAGCGTGGCGTCGAAGCCGGTGAGCAGCCACTTGTGCGCATCGGTCGTGTAGCTGTCGGCCCACTCCACGCCCGCCTGCAGCGGCCGCAGCTCGGGAACGACGGCGCTCACCCCGGCGTAGGCGGCGTCCACGTGCAGCCAGACGCCGTACCTCTGGCAGATCGGGCCGAGCTCGGCCAGCGGGTCCACCGCCGTCGTCGACGTCGTCCCCACCGTGGCGCAGACCATCACCGGCACGAACCCCCGGTCGATGTCCCGCTCGAGCCGGGCGGCCAGCGCTGCCGGACGCATGGCCAGGTCGCCGTCCACCTCGACGATCCGGACGGCGTCGCTGCCGAGGCCGGCGATCCGCACGGCCTTCTCCATGGAGGAGTGCGTCTCGGAGGAGACGTAGACGGTGTACTCGTCCGGGCGCACGCCGGCGCGCACGGTCGCCCCTCGGCTGGCCCGGTGCAGGGCGGCCAGCAGCGCGACCAGGTTCGCCGCCGAGCTGGTGTCCTGCACGACCCCGCCGCCGCTGCCGGTCGAGCGGAAGGACGCCGGCAGCCCGAACAGGTCGGCGAACCAGTCGAGGACGTGCTGCTCCAACTCGGTGGCCGCGGGGCTGGTCACCCAGGACATGCCCTGCACCCCCAGCCCGGCCGAGACCAGGTCACCGAGCACCGAGGGGCCGGAGGTGTTGGCCGGGAAGTAGCCGAAGAAGCCCGGATGCTGCCAGTGGGTCACCCCGGGCAGCACGACGCGGTCCAGGTCGGCCAGGACGGCGGAGAACGGCTCGCCCTGCTCGGGCGCGTCGGCCGGCAGGGCGGCGCGGACGTCGCCGGGGGAGACCTGGGAGCGGACGGGGAGGGACTCGACCCGCGCCCAGTAGTCGGCGATCCAGTCGACCACCTCGTGGCCGTGCTGCCGGAACTGGTCGGGGGTCATGTGGCCGGTCACCGGGCCAACTTATGCGGGACGCCCGGGTTGGTGGGGGAGCGCCCCCAGGCGGGTGTCTTCGGGTGCCCCCGGTGCGACTCGAACGCACACTGCGCGGGTTTTGAATCCGCTCCCTCTGCCGATTGGGGTACGGGGGCTGGGCGGTCAGCCTATCGGGAGGTCGATCGTTGCCTTCAGTCGCTAGGCTCTGCCCGTGACCAGCGAGCCGACCCGT
The DNA here is from genome assembly GCA_025965775.1 of Modestobacter sp. Classification (GTDB taxonomy): domain Bacteria; phylum Actinomycetota; class Actinomycetes; order Mycobacteriales; family Geodermatophilaceae; genus Modestobacter. Next base: position 3,354 of record JAOPWG010000195.1, read on the forward strand.
GTCCTCATCGCCGAGGACGAGGCCCTCATCCGCCTCGACCTCAAGGAGATGCTCGAGGAGGAGGGCTACGTCGTCGTCGCCGAGGTCGGCGACGGCCAAGCCGCCGTCGAACAGGCCCAGCAGCTGCGGCCCGACCTCGTCGTCCTCGACGTCCAGATGCCCGTCCTGGACGGTATCTCCGCAGCCGAGCAGATCGCCACGGCGCGCATCGCGCCGGTGATCGTGCTCACCGCCTTCAGCCAGCGCGAGCTGGTCGAGCGGGCGCGGGACGCCGGGGCGATGGCCTACCTGGTGAAGCCGTTCTCCAAGAACGACCTCATCCCGGCGATCGAGGTCGCCCGTGGCCGGTTCCTGGAGATGACCGCGCTGGACGCCGAGGTGGGTGACCTCAAGGAGCGCCTGGAGGCGCGCAAGGTGGTCGAGCAGGCCAAGGGCCGGCTGATGTCCGAGCGCGGGATGACCGAGGCCGAGGCGTTCCGCTGGATCCAGCGCACCGCCATGAACGAGCGCACGTCGATGAAGGCCCTGGCGCAGGCCATCCTGGAGACCGAGGTCGCCGACCCGGCCGCCTCCAGCGGGCCCGGCGGCGTCTGACCGGTTCGGCGCCGCCCGGCGCCGGACCCCCTGCGGCACCCGCGCCGCCGGGGGCGATGACGGTCGTGTGACGCCGCGTCCCGGCCTGTGGCGGTCGGGGATCGGACAGGTCACGACCTCATCACGGTGCGCGAAGGGGCGGGCCGGGCCTGTGGCTCAGCGGTTAGGTTCCTCGCACTGATCGGTCACCCGACGGGCCATGGCGCCTGCAGGTGACGAGGAATCAACACTGGGAGTCACTTGATGCGCACTGGCACCTTCGCCCGCGCGTTCGCTGTCTCCGGTGCCGCCCTGCTCGCGCTGACCGCCTGTGGCGGCGGCAGCAACTCGAGCAGCAGCAGTTCCGGAAGCAGCGCCGCGAGTGGTGAGAAGCAGGTCAAGGTCTACGGCACCGACGGCAACATGGGCAACGCGCTCGGCGCGGACTTCAAGGCCCCGGGTTCCCTGGCGGGCATGAAGGGCACGGCGCCGCTGACGAACCTCTCCGGGGACTTCAAGGATCGCCTCAAGCAGCTCAACCCGCAGCTGCAGGACTACAACTACGCCGGCGAGTCCTACGACGCAGTGGTCCTCACCGCGCTCGCCGCGCAGATGGCCGGTAGCAACCGCGCCACCGTCTTCGCGCCCTACATCAACGGGATCACCGTCGGCGGCGACAAGTGCGGCGACTTCGCCTCCTGCCTGGCGATCATCAAGGCCGGGGGCAACCCCGACTACGACGGCATCACCGGGCCGCTGAGCTTCACCGACGCCGGTGAGCCGGCGCAGGCCAGCTTCGGTCTGCTGCAGTTCGGTACCGACAACAAGCTCGACGACTCGAAGACCAAGTACGTCCTCGCCGGTGACGTCGCCAACGCCACCAAGAACGAGGGGCCGGCGGCTGCGAAGTCCGGTGCGACAAGTGCTCCGCTGGTCATCGGCACCCTGCTGCCCGAGACGGGCAACCTCGCCTTCCTCGGCCCGCCGGAGGTCGCCGGTGTCCAGATGGCCATCAACGACATCAACGCCACCGGCGGCGTGCTGGGCGGCCCGGTCAAGCTGGTGACGGGTGACTCGGGTGACACCTCGACCGACACCGCCACCCAGACCGTGGACCGGCTTCTGCAGTCCGGTGTGAACGCGATCATCGGTGCGGCCTCGTCCGGCGTGAGCCAGTCGGTGATCAACAAGATCGTCGGCGCGGGTGTCCTGCAGTTCTCCCCGGCGAACACCTCCGACATCTTCACGACCTACGACGACAAGGGGCTGTACTTCCGCACCGCGCCCCCGGACACGCTGCAGTCGCGGGCGCTGGCCGACCTGATCGGTGCCGACGGCAACAACACCGTCGGGATCCTGGCGCTCAACGACCCGTACGGCACCGGCCTGGCCGACAACACCGAGAAGAACCTGATCTCCGACGGTCTGTCCCCGGACTCGATCAAGAAGATCATCTACGACCCGCAGGCGGCGAACTTCGACTCCGAGGTCCAGCAGATGGCCGACTTCAACCCCGATGCCATCGTGGTCATCGGCTTCGAGGAGTCCTCGCGGATCATCCAGAGCCTCAACGCCCAGGGCATCGGTCCCCAGCGCTGAGGTCCTGACCTCGCACCACCCGCGCCACACCGCGGCCCGGCTCTCCCCCTCGGGGAGGCCGGGCCGCGGTGCTGTCCGGGCCGGTCGTCGCGGCAGCACGACGACGGCGCCGGCTCCCCCGCGGGACCCGGCGCCGGTCGTCGTGCCGTGCGGGCTGCTACTGGGCCTTGGCCAGGGTCCCCAGGTACAGCTCGATGACCTTGGGGTCGTGCATCAGCGACTGGCCGGTGTCGGTGTAGGCGTTGCGCCCCTGGTCGAGCACATAGCCGCGGTCACAGATCTGCAGGCACCGGCGGGCGTTCTGCTCGACCATGATGATCGACACCCCGGTGGCGTTGATCCGCCGGCAGCGGATGAAGACCTCGTCCTGGTAGGCGGGGGACAGGCCGGCCGACGGCTCGT
>JAOPWG010000200.1 GCA_025965775.1 Modestobacter sp.
CCCACCTGACCTGGTCGGTGCTGATGCTGAGGTACCTGCCGCCGCTCTTCCAGGACCGGCCCTCGATCGACGACCCCCGCTCCCAGGAGAAGGGCTGATCTCCTGAGTGGAGTGCCACCGCGCGGGGGCCGCGCCCGTGGCGCTCCCCCTCAGCGGAGCAGGGCTCCCGACCGGGAAGGTGAACGACCACCGGGTCAGCGTGAACGGCAGGTGCGCGGGCCGTGCGCACGGTGACCGCGATCGCGAGCGCACCCCACAGCATCCCCCGCCGGGGGATGAGCGTCGCGCAGCTGGCGGGACGGCGCTGGAGGCGCGCGAGGCCGGCTCGGGCACCCGACGGGCGCTGGAGGAGGCGCTGCGCACCGCGCTGGGCGCCGGCGTCGCGCTGGCCTCCCCGGCGATGGAGTTCGGGACGGCGACCGCGGTGCGTGAGGCGGTCCGGGCCGGGCTGGGGCCGGCGGTGCTGTCCACGGTCGCCGTCGACGCCGACCTCGCCGACGGGCGGCTGGTCGCCGTCCGGGTCGCCGACCTGCCGCTGACCCGGCAGCTGCGCGCGGTGTGGGCCGGGTCGGCGCGCCTGCCTGCCGGACCCGCGCGCGACCTGCTCGGCATTGCCGCGCTGCCGTCGACCTGAGTCGCGCGGGAAGCCGTCGCCGGCCTGGCTGACGCAGGAGCGTCGCGGGTGGCAGGCTCCTTTGATGACCGTTGACACGCCCGCCGGGCCGGAGGTCCTCTGGCGTCCCACGCCGGAGTCGATCGCGGCCAGCCAGCTCGGCCGGTTCGCCGCCTGGGTGGCCGGGCGCCGGGGGCTGGACATCGGCAGCCCGGCGGACTACGACACCATCTGGCGCTGGTCGGTCGAGCACCTGGACCAGTTCTGGGCCGACGTGGCGGCCTGGACCGACGTCCTGCCCGGCGTCCCCGACGACCGGGTGCTCACCCGCCGCGAGATGCCCGGCGCCGAGTGGTTCCCCGACACCACGCTCAACTACGCCGAGCAGGCGCTGCGGTACGCCACGGCCGGGGCCGTCGGTCCCGATGCCGTAGCGCTGATCGCGGAAGCCGAGGACGCCGAGCCGGTCGAGATCTCCTGGGCGGAGCTGCGCGGGCAGGTCGGCGCGTTCGCGGCCACGCTGCGCCGGCTGGGCGTGCGGCGCGGTGACCGGGTCGCCGGCTACCTGCCCAACGTGCCCGAGGCGGTCATCGCCTTCCTCGGGGCCGCCTCGATCGGCGCGATCTGGTCCTCGGTCGCACCCGACTTCGGCATCCGCAGCGTGCTGGACCGCTTCGCCCAGATCGAGCCGGTGGTGCTGGTCGCCGTCGACGGGTACCGCTGGGGCGGCAAGCCCTACGACCGGCGGGACGTCGTCGCCGAGCTGCGCGCGGCGCTGCCCAGCGTGCGGACGACGATCGTCGTCCCCCGGCTGCACCCCGGCGAGCTGCCCGGGGGAGCGCTGGCCTGGGCCGACACCGTCGCCGACGTCCAGGACCCGGTGTTCGAGCCGCTGCCCTTCGACGCCCCGCTGTGGATCGTCTACTCCTCGGGCACCACCGGCCTGCCCAAGGGCATCGTGCACGGCCACGGCGGCGTGGTGCTCGAGCAGCGCAAGCAGATCGGCCTGCACCTCGACGTCGGGCCCGGCGACCGGCTGTTCTGGTACGCCTCCACCGCCTGGATCATGTGGAACATCGCCACCTCGGCGCTGCTGGCCGGTGCCACGCTGGTGCTCTACGACGGCGCCCCCACCTACCCGGCGATCGACGCGCTGTTCGCGCTGGCCGCCCGCACCGGGATGACCTACCTGGGCACGAGCCCGGGGTACCTCGGCGCCTGCGAGAAGGCCGGCGTCCGGCCGGGGGAGGACCACGACCTGTCCGCGCTGCGGGCCATCGGCGCCACCGGCTCGCCGCTGCCGGCCGCCACGTTCACCTGGGTCTACGACACGGTCGCGAGCGAGGTCTTCCTCGGCTCGCTGTCCGGTGGCACCGACATCGCCACCGGCTTCATCGGCAGCTCGCCGCTGCTGCCGGTCACGGCCGGCGAGCTGCAGCGGCCGATGCTCGGCGTGGCCGCCGCCGCCTGGGACGAGGGCGGGCACCCGGTGGTCGGCGAGCTCGGCGAGCTGGTGGTCACCGCGCCGATGCCGTCGATGCCGCTGTACTTCTGGAACGACCCGGACGGCGCCCGCTACCGGGAGGCCTACTTCCAGCCGTGGCCCGGGGTATGGCGGCACGGTGACTGGCTGGAGGTCACCGAGCGGGGCACCTGCCTGATCACCGGCCGTTCGGACTCCACGCTCAACCGGGGCGGGATCCGGATGGGTACTGCGGACATCTACGCCGCCGTCGAGGCCATCCCGGCCGTGCTCGACTGCGTCGTCCTCGGCGTGGAGCAGCGCGACGGTGGCTACTGGATGCCGCTTTTCGTCCAGCTGGCCCCCGGCGCCGAGCTGACGCCGGAGCTCGAGGCGCAGATCAGGGCCGCCATCCGGGCGGGCGCCAGCCCCCGGCACGTGCCCGACGAGATCACCGTGGTGCCCGGCGTGCCGCACACCCGCACCGGCAAGCGCCTGGAGGTGCCGCTCAAGCGGCTCTTCCAGGGGATCGCGCCGGACAAGGCGCTCAACCTCGGCGCGGTCGATGACGTCGCCGTGGTCGAGCACTACGTGCGGCTGGCCCGCGAGCGGACCGGAGCGGCAGACGCATGACCGATGACGACCCGGCCCGCCGCCGGAGGGAGGTCGAGGCGGTGACCAACGCCGTGGTCACCTGGATCGACCCGCCGTTGCCGCACGCCACCGGCGGACCGCTGGCCGGGGTGCGGGTCGGGCTCAAGGACAACATCGACACCGCGGCCGTGCGCACCAGCTGTGGCTCGGCGTTCTTCGCCGACCGGGTGCCCGACACCGACGCGGTGGTCGTGACGCGGCTGGCCGAGGCGGGCGCGGAGATCGTGGCCAAGACCAACCTGTCCGAGTTCGCCATCGGGCTGACCTCGCACAACTCCGCCTCCGGGCCGGTGCGCAACCCCTGGGACCCGGCCCGGATCCCGGGCGGCTCCAGCGGCGGGTCAGCCGCCGCGGTCGCCGCCGGGCTGGTGGACCTGGCACTGGGCACCGACACCGGGGGGTCGGTCCGGCTGCCGGCCGCGGTCTGCGGGGTCACCGGGTTGCGCCCGGGTGTGGGAACCGTGCCCGACGCCGGCACCTTCCCGATGTGCGAGCTGGTCGACACCATCGGGCCACTGGCCCGCACCGTGCCGATGGTCGCCCGGGCCTTCGCCGTCCTGGCCGGTCGGCCGGTGCGCGACCCGGTCCCCACCCCGCTCCGCCGGATCGGGCTGCCCGAGCTGTGGTTCGACGACCTGGACCCCGGGGTCGCCGAGGTGGTGGCCGCGGCCGGGCGGGTTTTCGCCACGGGAGGCGCGGAGCTGGTGCCGGTCCAGGTGGCCGGCATCGGCGCGGCGCAGGACGTCCTCTACACGGTCATCTACTCGGGGCTGCTCGACCTGCACCGCGACCGGCTGTCCGAACCGGGGCGGTTCCATGCGCACACCCTGGACCGGATCCAGCTGGGGGAGGGGCTCACAGAGGGCCACCGCGACGAGGCGCTGGCCGTCCGGACGGAGTACCAGCAGGCCCTGGACGAGCTGTTCGGCGAGGTCGACGTCCTGCTCACCCCCACCCTGGCGGTCGACGTCCCGCCGGCCGGCGGGGACGACGACGTCGCGGCCCTGACCCGCAGGCTGGCCCAGCTCACCTCGCCCTGGTCGCTGCACGACGGGCCGACCCTGGCGCTGCCGGTGGGCCGGCACCCGGTCTCCGGCATGCCGGTCGGCGCGCAGCTCACCGCTGCGGTGGGTGGGGAAGAGCTGCTGCTGGACGCCGGGGCCTGGTTCCAGGAGCGCACCTCCTGGCACACCGCGGTTCCGCCGTACGCGCTGGACTGAACCGGTCCGTCACGCCGGGAGCGGGTCGCCCCGCTGTCGGCTCGATCACCTGCGGGTGCGGGGTGCCGCGGGTTACCGGACAGTAGGTCACGGTCCGAGTTCCGACGAGAGCCCTCAGGAGAGCCGACGATGACGTCGACCGCCCGCCGCCCGGCCGCGACCGATCCGGCCGCGGACGCCCCTGCCGAGGACACCTGGCTGCCCGAGCCGCCGGTGCTGCACTCGCCGTGGCACACCGCCGAGCGTGCCGCCCTGCAGGAGCAGGCCCGCCGGTTCGCCATGGACGAGGTGCTGCCGGTCGCCAACGAGCTCGACCCGAAGAAGGGCGAGATCCCCCAGCGCCTGCTCGAGCGGCTGGGCGAGCTGGGTTACTTCGGCATCACCATCCCGGCCGAGGACGGCGGACTGGGGCTCGGCGTCTTCGAGTACTGCATGGTCAGCGAGGAGCTGGCCCGGGCGTGGATGAGCGTGGCCAGCATCCTGGCGCGGTCCCAGGGCATGGGGACGTCGGTGGCCGACGCCGACCGGCGGCGCGAGCTCCTGCGCCGCAGCGCCGCGGGCTCGTGGATCGGTGCGGTCGCGCTGTCGGAACCCGACGCCGGTTCCGACCTGGCCAACGTGCAGACCCGGGCCGTGCGCGAGGGCGACGAGTGGGTGGTCACCGGGCACAAGCGGTGGTGCGGCAACGCGAAGGCCGCCGACTTCATCCAGGTGCTGGTCCGGGTCGCCGATCCGCAGCCGGGGGAGTCGCGCTCCCGCGGGCTGCGCAACCTGCTGCTGACCAAGGAGCGCGGCTCGTTCCCGGCGGGGCTGAGCGGTTACCCGATCGACAAGGTCGGTTACCACGGGTTCCTGACCTGGGACCTCACCTTCGACGGCGTCCGCATCCCGGCCGACGACCTGATCGTCGAGGCCGGCGACGACGCCCAGGGCGACGGCGACTCCGGTGCCGGCGACTCCGGTGCCGGCTTCCGGGAGGCGCAGAAGTTCCTGAACACCGCCCGGGTGCACACCGCCGCCCGTGCCGTCGGGCTGGCCCGCGCCGCGCTGGAGGACTCGATCCTCTACCTGCAGGAGCGCGAGCAGTTCGGCCACCCGATCGCCGACTTCCAGGCGCTGCGTTTCGCCGTCGCGGAGATGGCCGCCCAGATCGAGCAGGCCAGGGCCTTCTACCGCCAGGTGGCCCACCTGCTCGACCTCGGCCTGCCGTGCGCCAAGGAAGCCTCGATGGTGAAGCTCGAGGCCACCGAGATGTCGGTGCGGGTGACCAACCAGGCGATGCAGCTGCACGGCGGCAACGGCTACACAACCGAGCTCCAGGTCGAGCGGCACTGTCGCGACGCCCGGCTGACCACTATCTACGAGGGCACCAGCGAGATCCAGAAGCGGATCATCAGC
>JAOPWG010000121.1 GCA_025965775.1 Modestobacter sp.
GGCGCGGCCGCCCGGCCCCGGGCAGGACCAGCACCGCCTCGGTCCCCCGCCCCCCGCTCTCGGGCGGTCCCATGACCAGCGTGCCGTGCAGCTCGCTGGTCACCAGGGTCCGCACGATCTGCAGGCCCAGCCCCGTGCTGGCCGCCGGGTCGAAGCCGGACGGCAGGCCGCGCCCGTCGTCGCACACCCGGACCTCCAGGTCGTCGCCGTCCCGCGTGGCGGTCAGGACCACGGTCCCGGGCGTCCCGTCGTCGAAGGCGTGCTCGGCCGCGTTGTGGAGCAGTTCCGTCACCGCCATGACCAGCGGTGTGGCTGCGGCGGCCGGCAGCTCGCCGAAGCGGCCCACCCGCTGGATGCGTGCCGCGGGCCCGACCGAGGTCACGTCGCCGAGCATCGGCAGCACCTGGTCGAGAACGTCGTCGACCTCGACGCCGTCCTCCCGGCTGCCGGCGAGCGTCTCGTGGACCACCGCGATCGACGCCACGCGGCGCACCGACTCCTCCAACGCCGCCCGGGCGGCCGGCTCCGTCATCCGCCGGGCCTGCAACCGCAGCAGGGCCGCCACCGTCTGCAAGTTGTTCTTCACCCGGTGGTGGATCTCCCGGATGGTCGCATCCTTGGTCATCAGCGCCCGGTCCCGACGGCGGACATCGGTCACGTCCCGCACCAGCACCAGCGCGCCCGCTTCCCCACCGGGCGCCTGCAGCGGCAGTGCACGCACCAGCATGGTGGCCGCGCCGCCCTCCACGTCCATCGGCTCGGGGAACCGGCCGGCGACCGCGGCCCCGATGCTCGCCGCAACCGCCTCCCCCGCCACCCGGTCCTCCGACGCCGCCCGGGTCACCTCGGCCAGGTCGGCGCCCACGACGTCCCCCCGCAGCCCCATCCGCCGGTAGGCCGACAAGGCGTTCGGGCTGGCGTAGACGGCACGGCCGGAGGCGTCCAGCCGGACCAGGCCGTCCCCCACCCGTGGGCTCATCTCGGCGTCCTCGAGCATGCGGGGCGGAAAGGTGCCCGCCGCGACCATCAGCGACAGGTCCGCCGCGATGTCGAGGTAGGTGAGCTCCAGCGTGGACGGCGACCGGGTGGCGGCCAGGTTGGTGTCCTTGGCCAGCACGGCCACCACCACCCCGTCGTGCCGCACGGGGATCACCTCGCGACGCCGGGGGTTCACGCCGGACCAGTCGGGGTCGCCGTCGGTGATGGGCTGCCCCTCGCTGTGCGCCCGGTCCAGGGGCTCGGCCTCGACCCCGCTGACCTCGGCCCCCACGAGGTCCTCCGGCTGGCTGGTGGGCGCGGTCAGCGGGCGCACCTGGGCCACGCACCACCAGGCGCCGGACTGCAGCGGCACCCACAGCGTCAGGTCGGCGAAGGACAGGTCGGCCAGCAGCTGCCAGTCGGCGACCAGCCGGCGGGCGTGGTCCACCTGGGAGGGGCTGGACGCCGATCCACGGGTGAGACGTTCGGAGAGGCTGCTCATGGTGTCCGCGAGCCTATGCGGCGCCCCTCCCGGCCTCGTCGGGTGACCTCGCACACCGAGATCGGTGGGGTGACGCGGTCCGGCGAGGCGCTGATCGGCTAACCCCGGGAGCTGCAGTCAGTCGCCGACGACGGTGGCGATGAGGTCGCCCTCCTGGAGGACCTCCCCCTCCACCACGTGCAGCTCACCGATGGTGCCAGCGCGCTCGGTCAGCACCGGGATCTCCATCTTCATCGACTCGAGGATGACCAGCGTGTCACCCGCGGCCACCGCGGCCCCCGGCGCGACGAGGACCTTCCACACGCTGGAGACCATCTCGGCGTGGATCTCCTCGACCGCCACCGGCGCCTCCCCCTGGACTCTGTCGACCGCCGGGTCCGGCGGTCTCGGGATCATGAAAGCACGCCCGGCGGGCGCTCCGGCCCTGCCCCGCGGGTCAGCCGCCGGGCGGACGGCCCGGCCCCAGTGCGCCGGCGATCCGCTGCAGCGTGGCGCAGACCTCCGCGCCGTCGTGCGGGACGCCGGTCTCGGGCAGGCCGGTGAGCACCGGGGTGACGGCGCGGGCCACGGTCGCGGCGTCCGGGCCGGCAGCGCTGACCGTGGCCAGCAGCGCGTCGTACCAGCCGTCGAGCCGGTCGCCGGGTTCGTAGCCGGTCACCGCGACCACCGGGGCCGTGGGCCGGGTCGCCGGGAGGTCGGGCAGCCGCCCGGTCACCCGGCCGGCGGTCCCGGCGGGCAGGGTGGAGCGGAGCTGGACCGCGACCGCTGCCCACGGCTCGGCTACCGGGGCGGTCCGGGGCGTCCGCCCCGTGGCGCTGGCCAGCGCCAGCTCGACGGCATCCACGCCGTGGGCGCGCTCCAGCACGGCCATGTCGAGGGAGAAGCCGGCGGCGACCTCGGCCAGTTCCCCGTCGGGGTCGATGCCCACGGTGACCAGACCCCGCCAGCCGAGCTCAGGCAGCCGCCGCGCCGCCGGGGGCAGCGGGCCCAGGCCCTCCGGCGGCGTCCAGGACACCCGCGGCCGCCCCCCGGCCCGGTCCCGCAGCACCGGAGTCACCAGGCGCAGTCCGTCGTCGGTGACCCACGCCAGGACACCCCGCTCACTGGCCGGCTCGACACCGTCGCCACCGAGCCGTTCCAGCACCTCGGCGTCCGGGCCCACCCAGGTGAGGCCGGCGTCGACCACCGCCGCGGCGAGGGTGGCGTTGCCGGCCAGCGCCGGCGGGACGGGCAGCACGGCGTCGACGCGGGAGCGGCGCGCGGCCTCGACCAGCCTGTCGACGGCGAGGTAGGACTCGGCCGGCGCGGCCGGGCCCAGCAGCACCGACTCGTCGGCCATGCGCATGTGTCGGGCGCCCCGCTCCGCCTCGGAGAAGACCGCCACCGCCTTGATGCCCAGCCGGGCACATGCCTGGACGACTGCGCAGGCCGCCGGCCCGCGGCCGGCCACCAGGACGCTCTCCACCGCCTGCACCACCACTTCTCCCCCATGTCCCCCGCTCCCGCCCCCTGAGCGGACAGCTGCCGTACAGCTTGCCCGACGGCGCACCGGCGAACGCCGGGGCACCGGGCCGTGAGACCCTGTCCGATGTCAGCGTGACCGGTGCGCGGGTGCGATGCAGGTCGCAGGCCGGCACCGGACCGGGACGGCACGGCCGTCCCGACGGTCGAACCACACGACGAGAGGAGGGCAGCGATGTCCAAGCGTGGACGCAAGCGGCGCGCCCGCAAGAAGAGCGGCGCCAACCACGGCAAGCGGCCCAACGCCTGAGCCGGCAGCCGGGGCGGCGCCGCCACCGCCCT
>JAOPWG010000229.1 GCA_025965775.1 Modestobacter sp.
GGCGGAGTCCGAGCCGGCGGAGGTCGCGCCGGCGGAGTCCGAGCCGGCGGAGGTCGCGCCGGCGGAGTCCGAGCCGGCGGAGGTCGCGCCGGCGGAGGTCGCGCCGGCGGAGGTCGCGCCGGCGGAGGTCGCGCCGGACGAGGTGACGGCACCTGCCGCTGACGTTCCCGCAGACGGGCCCGCTGCCGAGCCGGCCCAGCCCGTCGCCGAGCCTGCCGGGCGTGTCGCCGAGCCGGCCTCTGCGGACGCCCCCATGGTCGACGAGGCGCCGGACGAACCGTCCGCTCCCCAGCAGTCCCCGCTCGTCCAGGAGCCGGTGGTACCCGTCGAGGAGCTCGCGGCTCCCGACGAGCCGTCGCCACCGGAAGCGACCCCCGAGGCGGTGCCCCCGGACACCGGGCCCGTCCCGGCGGCCCCGGCCGCATGGCCGGAGACCGGGGCAGCGGAGGAGCGGCTGCCACCGGAGGCCGCCGACGAGGCCCTGGCATGGCCGCCGCTGCAGCCGGCCGCCTCGCCGTGCGGGCCCGTGCCAGCTCCGGTTCCTCCCGCCGGCGTGGACACCGAGACCCCGCCGGTCCCCGTGGACAGCCGGCTCACGCCGGTGCCGCAGCCGACCCCTGCTTCGCGGCCCACCGGCGCCGGCGTCCCCACCCCCGCGCCCCGACCCCACCCTGCCCCTGCCGCGGGCGCGCCGGAAGGTCAGTGGCACGGGGGCCGGCCTCCGGGCAGGCGCCGTCGCGGGCGCGTCCTCCTGGCTGCCCTGGTGGCGGTCGTCGTCCTGGCGGCCGCGGCCGTCGCGGCGATCACCTTCCTGGGCGGCCGCGGCAACCCGACGGCCGCCCAGGAGGTGCCCGAGGCCGTTCTCCCCGCCCTGGGAGAGCCGAGCCCCGCGCTCGCCGCGCTCTCCGCCGCCGCACCGGTCCCCGACCCCACCGTGCTCGCCCGCGTCCTCGCCCCGTTGCTGGGCGCCCCCGCGCTGGGCACCGGGCTGTCCGCCCAGGTCGTCGACGTGGCCACCGGCGACGTCCTGTTCGAGCAGGCGGCCGATGACCCCAGCACGCCGGCCTCCACCGCCAAGCTGCTCACCGCGACGGCCGCGCTGACCACGCTCGATCCGGCCGGAGCGCTGTCCACCACGGTGGTCGCCGGGGCGACACCGGGGGAGGTGGTGCTGGTCGGCGGCGGTGACCCGACGCTGTCCACCACCGTCCCGTCGCGGGCCTACCCGGGCGCTGCCACCGTCGCCGACCTGGCCGCCCAGGTCCGGGCCCGGCTGGCCGGCACCACGGTCACCCGCGTCGTCGTCGACACCTCGCTGTTCACCGGCCCGCTCACCGCACCCGGCTGGCAGCCCGGCGACGCCCCCTCCACCTACGCCGCCCCGGTCACCGCGGCGGCCGTCGACGGGGCCCGGGTCGACCCTGGCGGGAACCAGCGCAGCGGCTCGCCGGGCACCGACGCCGGGCATGCACTGGCGGCTGCTCTCGGCGTCCCGGGCGCCCCGGTCGTCCTGGGTGTCGCACCGGCCGGGGCGAAGACGCTGGCCACCGTCCACTCGGCGCCGATCGAGAGGCTCGTCGAACAGGCGCTCACCGCGTCGGACAACCTGCTGGCCGAGTCCCTCGCCCGTCACGTCGCCATCGCCCGCGGCCTGCCGGCCACCTTCGCCGGCGCTGCCCAGGCGGTCAGTGCCGCCGTCGCCGGCGCCGGTCTGAACACCACCGGCCTGCTCCTGGTCGACGGCAGTGGGCTGTCCAAGCAGGACCGCGTCCCTGCCCGGCTGCTGGTCGACGTGGTGCGCGCTGCCTCCGACGGCACGGTGCCGGCCGCGGCCGGGCTGCTGTCCGGCCTGCCCGTCGCCGGTTACGACGGCACCCTCGCCGAGCGATCCGCTGACGGAAAGGGCGTGCCCGGTGCAGTGCGGGCCAAGACCGGCACACTCCTGGCCGTCAACGACCTGGCCGGCACCGTGCTGACCGCGGACGGCCGGCTGCTGGCCTTCGCCGTCCTCGCCGACGGCGCCGCGGGCAGCGTGGGTACCACCGAGACGGCTCTGGACGTCGTGGCCGCGGCGCTGGCCGGTTGCGGTTGCCGCTGACCGGTAGCACTCCCGGAGGGTCGCTCCCGCGTACGGTGAGGTGATGAGCCGCCCCGCCTCGCTGGTCGACTGGGACCTCGCCGGACGCACCGCCCGCCGGCTGCAGGGGCCTGGCCCCGAGACCACCCGCGAGGAGGCCGCCGCAGTCGTCGCGGAGTTGCACCGGGCCGCCGCCTCCGCCGTCGCGCACGTCGAGGCCCTCACCGGCCTGCACCCGCTGCCCGGCGGCCCCCAGCCCACTGTCGCCGTCGTCGACCGGCCCGGCTGGGTCGACGCCAACACCGGCGGCATGGCCGCCCTGCTGGACCCGCTGACCGAGGCGCTCCAGGCCAAGCAGGACTCGCCGCCCAACGCGCTGATCACCGCCATCGGCTCGCGGGCCACCGGCGTGCAGGCCGGTGGCCTGATGGCCTTCCTCTCCTCCCGCGTGCTGGGCCAGTACGAGGTGTTCGGCAGCGGCGGCCGGCTGTTGCTGGTCGCCCCCAACATCGTGGAGACCGAGCGACGGCTGGGTGTCGACCCCACCGACTTCCGCCTGTGGGTGTGCCTGCACGAGGTCACCCACCAACTGCAGTTCACCGCCGTCCCGTGGCTGCAGGGCTACCTGGAGGAGCAGATCCGGCTGTTCGTGGAGGCCACCGACCTCAGCCCCGATGTGCTGCGCGAGCGGCTCACCGACGTCGTCCGCAGCGTGGGTGCCGCAGTCCGCGGCGACGCTGAGGACGACGACGCGCCCCAGGGCCTGATGGCGTTGATCCGGGACCCCGAGCAGCGGGCCGTCCTGGACCGGGTGACCGCGGTGATGAGCCTGGTCGAGGGGCACGCCGAGTTCGTCATGGACGGCGTCGGTCCCGACGTCATCCCCTCGGTGCGCACCCTGCGGAAGCGCTTCGCGCAGCGCCGCAAGGGGCGCGGCCCGATCGACCGGATGCTGCGCCGGCTGCTGGGGCTGGAACAGAAGATGCAGCAGTACGCCGACGGCCGGGTCTTCGTCGCCGGGGTCATCGAGCTGGCCGGGATGAACGGCTTCAACCAGGTCTGGGCGTCCCCGGCGAACCTCCCGCACAAGGAGGAGCTCACCGAGCCGGCCCGCTGGGTCGAGCGCGTGCTCGGCACCCGCCCGGCCATCCCCGCCTGAGCGGGCCGCCGGTGGTCGGTCCACCGCGGGCGGTCGCCGTCCTGCGGCACGCCGTCCGGCTGGGGTTGCGCGGCTCCACCCAGCCGGTGCTCGTCGCCTGCAGCGGGGGCGCGGACTCCGTGGCGCTCGCCGCGGCGGTGGCCTTCGAGGGCCGGGCGGCAGGGGTGCGGGTCGGCGGTGTGACCGTCGACCACGGCCTGCAGGCGGGCTCGGCCGAGCGGGCGGCGAGCACTGCGGCCCTGCTGGGCGAGCTGGGCCTGGCCCCCGTGCTGACCGTCCAGGTGGCCGTCGGTGACCACGGCGGACCGGAGGCCGCCGCCCGCCTCGCCCGGTACTCCGCGCTGTCCGCGGCGGCCGGGGAACACGGCGCCCGGGTCGCCCTGGGGCACACCCTGGACGACCAGGCCGAGACGGTGCTGCTCGGGCTGGGGCGCGGGTCGGGCCCCCGGTCCGTGGCCGGCATGGTCGAGCTCCGGCCGCCCTGGTGGCGTCCGCTGCTGGGGGTCCGCCGGGCCACCACCCGGGAGGCCTGCGCCGACCAGGGCCTGCCGGTCTGGGACGACCCGTGGAACGCCGACCCGGCGTACACGCGGGTCCGGCTGCGCACCGAAGTGCTGCCGCTGCTGGAGGAGGTCCTCGGCGGCGGCGTGGCGCCGGCCCTCGCCCGGACCGCGGTGCTGCTCCGGGAGGACCTCGACGCCCTCGACGCTCTCGCGGCCGACGTGCTCGACCGGTCCACCGATCCCGCCGGGTTGCCCGTCGGCCCGGTCGCCGGGCTGCCGGACGCGCTCCGCCGCCGGGTGCTGCGTGGCTGGCTGTCCGCGGCGGGGATCGTGGACCTGCAGTGGGTCCACCTGCGCGGGGTCGACGCCCTGCTCACCCGTTGGCACGGCCAGGGGCGGGTGGACCTACCCGGCGGTGCGGGGGTCGTCCGGGCGTCTGGCAGGCTGGTCCTGCAGCCGCCCGGTACCGCCGGCCGACCCCCCGCTGCTACCGAGCTCGCGAGGTCACGGATGAGCACAGCACCGTCGGGCACGGGTCCGACGAGCGTCAGCGAGGAGAACCGGTGACCGAGCTCGCGAGGTCACGGATGAGCACAGCACC
>JAOPWG010000249.1 GCA_025965775.1 Modestobacter sp.
CTGCCGGCCGGCGGCACGGGGAGACCGGTGGGCGCCACCGGCGCCGGCTGCGTGCTGACCGGGTCCGTCGTGGTCCCCGCGCCGGGGGCGCCCATGGACGTGGCCGCGCAGGCCGCCCCGACGTCCCGCCCACCCGGGCCGGCGGGTGCCTCGGTCACCTTCGGGACGAGCACCGCCACCGCACCGGCCAGGAACACCAGCGAGCTCAGCACGAACACCACGGCGGGCACCCAGGGCCAGAACCTCCGACGGCCGGGCGGCCGTGTCGCCGCCTGCCCGCCGGCGTGCCCGTCGTCCTCCCGCTCGGTCGTCGGTGACGCCCGGGCGTGCGTGGTCGCGCGTCTTCCATGTCCCTGCCCCCGTCCTGGTCGACCCGGCCGGCCAACGACCGCCGCGGGACACGGGATACGCCGACGACGTTCATGGCAGGCGCAGGACGACATCGACGCGGCCGGTCACGTCAGCCGGTGCCTAACCGCTTCCGGTCGGTCACCATCGACCGCTGACCTGCGCCGATTCCCTCGGCCCCGGGTGTACGGACCGGCGACGGGCGGCGCACCCCGCGGCTAGCGTGGGCCGGGTGAGTGAGCCCGTGCGCCCGCCGTCCGAACTCGACCAGCTCGCCGAACGCTATGTCGAGGAGTACGCCGCCTCCCAGCCCACGGTGGCCACCTACATCGGCGTGCCCGGGCACGAGGATCGCTGGCCGGACCTCACCCCGGCCGGGCACGCCGCGCACGCCGGCCTGCTGCGCCGCACCATCGACGCCGTCGAGGAGCGGGACCCGGTCGACCGCCGGGACGACGTCGCCCGCAGCGCGATGCTCGAGCGGCTCGGCGCGGAACTGGCCCGCTACGAGGCCGGCTGGGCGCAGGCGGCGTTGAACACCACCGAGAGCCCGCTGCAGGACTTCCGGATGACGTTCGACCTCATGCCCACCGACACGGAGCAGGACTGGGAGACGATCGCCCGCCGACTGCAGGCGCTCCCGGCCGCGCTGGCCGGCTACACCGCGGGGCTGGACGCTGCCGCGGCGAACGGCCAGGTCGCCGCGGGCCGGCAGGTCCGGCTGTGCGCCGGCATCGCCCGACGATGGGCCGGCAGCACCACGGAGCCCGGCTTCTACGCCGGGTTCGTCGCCGGCGCCCCGGTTCCGGCGGACGGCGCGCTCGCCCGCGACCTCGCCGCGGCCGTCGCAGGCGTCGAGGCAGCGCTGCTCACCTTCGCCGACCACCTCGAGCGCGAACTCCTCCCGCGGGCACCCGAGGCGGACGGCGTCGGCCGGGAGCACTACGCGCTGGAGTCCCGCTTCCACGCCGGCGTCGACCTCGACCTGGAGGAGACCTACGCCTGGGGCTGGCAGGAGCTGGCCCGGATCGTGGCGGAGAAGGAGGCCGTCGCGGAGTCGATCGCCCCCGGGCAGGGCGTCGCCGGCGCCATCGCCGTCCTCGACGCCGACCCCGCCCGGCTGGTCCGGGGCCGGGAGGCGCTGCAGACGTGGCTGCAGGAGACCGCCGACCGGGCGATCGCGGCCTTGGACGGCGTCCACTTCGACGTCCCGGAGCCGGTGCGCCGGATCGAGGGACGGCTCACCCCCACCTCGGGACAGGGCGTCTACTACACCGGCCCGACCGAGGACTTCAGGCGGCCGGGGCGGATGTGGTGGTCGCTGCCCGAGGGCGTCACCGACATGACCACGTGGCGGGAGACCACGACGGTCTTCCACGAGGGGGTCCCCGGCCACCACCTGCAGGTCGGCCAGACCGTCTACAACGCCGCGCTGCTCAACCGGTGGCAGCGGCTGCTGTGCTGGTGCTCGGCGCACGCCGAGGGCTGGGCGCTCTACTCCGAGCGGTTGATGGCCGAGCTCGGGTTCCTCGACGACCCCGGGGACCGGCTGGGCATGCTCGACGCCCAGGAGCTCCGTACCGCCCGGGTGGTGCTGGACATCGGCGTGCACCTGGACCTGCCGATCCCGGCCGGTGAGGGCCTCGGGACACGGTGGACCTACGACGTCGCGGCCGAGTTCCTCCGCCGACACGTGTCGATGGACGACGCCATGCGTACCGACGAGCTGCACCGCTACCTCGGCTGGCCGGGCCAGGCGCCGGTCTACAAGGTGGGCGAGCGGGTGTTGCTCACCTGCCGGCAGCAGGCGGAGGTGCGCGGCGGCGGGGACTTCGACCTCAAGGCGTGGCACCGCGACGTCCTGGACCTCGGCCCCCTCGGACTGGGGCCGCTGGCCGCGGAGCTCGCCCGGATGTGAGGCCGAACGCGTCGAGTGGGGCGGACGAGCCCGTCACGGACGGAACGTGATCTGGCTGAACCCGGTGCCGCTCCCTCAGCAGAACCTGTGGTCCCGCACGGCGTGTCCGGGGTCCCGGCGGTCCGACTGGGACAGGTGCGACACGAGGGGCGGAGGGGACTCCGCGTAACGTGACCGGCATTTGACCTGTCCGACTACCACGCGTGTAATTCGTCCTGTTGTCACGCACGGTGACAGCGAGGCAACCGCTGGTAGACGGGTGCCGCACCAAGACGCAGGGGGACGATTCGTGATGGCAGACGTCGCATGGCTGAGTGAGTACCGGGGCGCGGCCGCTGAGCCGACCGCCTACCGGCAGGACGCGCTGGGCATGGCGAGCGTCTTCGACGCCGGCTTCCCGGGCGCCGGAGCCGACGACCAGGCCTGGCACGAGAGCGCCCTGTGCGCCGAGACCGACCCGGAGGCGTTCTTCCCGGAGAAGGGCGGCTCGACCCGTGAGGCGAAGAAGATCTGCACCGGCTGCGAGGTCCGGGCCGAGTGCCTGGAGTACGCGCTGG
>JAOPWG010000255.1 GCA_025965775.1 Modestobacter sp.
ACCTCGAGGGTGTCGGTCGGGGAGGACTGCAGCAGCGTCACGGTGAGTCTTCGTCCTTGCTTCGGGGTCTGGATGCGCCGCCCCTTCGATGGGCGCTGCATCCCGGCGTCTTCGGTGCGGAGCGCGGACCCGGGTGACCGGGTGGCTCCGTCTCCTCATGTCCGGTGTGGTACGTCGTGTCCAACGGTGCGCAGGGGTCCCCGTGTTCCGCGTCGAGCCAACTCACAGGCAACCCGGATCCGGACGTCGTTGCCGGCTGGGCGCCGTGGACCTGCGCTCGGCCCTGCTCCCGACCGCTGCTCACGGGCAGCCAGGGAGTTCGCCATTCTGCTCGGTTCCCGGCGGGGCGGGAGGTGAAACCACTCACACCGGGACGTTGTCCGTTCAGACCTCCAGCTTGTCCGGTCAGACCTCCAGCTGCAGCGTCATCGGTCCCTCGTTGACCGAGGCGACCCGCATCCGGGCACCGAACACCCCGGTGGCGACGTCGGTGCCCCGGCGTCGCAGCTCGGCCACCACCTCGTCGACCAGCGGTTCGGCGACCTCTCCCGGCGCGGCGTCGGCCCACGAGGGGCGGCGGCCCTTGCGGGTGTCGGCGTAGAGGGTGAACTGGCTGACCACGAGCACCGGCAGCCCGAGGTCGGCGACCGAGCGGGCGCCGCCCTCGGTGGGGAAGACGCGCAACTCGTGCACCTTGCGCGCCAGGGTCCGTGCCCGGTCGGCATCGTCGTCCCGGCCGGCCCCGACCAGCGCCAGCAGCCCGGTGCCGATGGCCCCGACCACCTCGCCGTCCACGGTCACCGACGCCTCGCTCACCCGGGTCACCACGGCACGCACACACCCATCCTCTCCGGTCGGCGGTCAGGCAGGGGCGGGGGCGTGCCGACCGTCCACCTCAGCCAGGACGACGACACCGACGCACTGCTCACCCGGGACCGGCCGGCTCTGCTGATCGGGATGCTGCTCGACCAGCACCTTGCACTCGACCAGCACCTTGCACTCGACCAGCACTTTGCAACAGCAACAGAAGTGGGATGGCGATGACCAGCGGCTTCGACGCCACTTCTGGTCGCGACCGAATCGTTCACATGGCGGCCTTCTGGATACGTGTGGCGCTGATACCGGCGCGGAGGTGACGTGCGCGGCCATCAACACCGCAGGGTCTGGACATTCCCCGTCAGTTACTTGGGGCCGTTGCTCCCCCGGTCGACGGTGGCTCGCGTGACGTCGCGAGAGGCGACGAGGGTGGTCGCTTGAGTTGCCGATCGCAGACCGCACCGGCGCTCGCGGACGCGCGGCCGGCTACCCGAGTAGGCATGTAGGTTAGGCTGGCCTAAAGTCGTCTCGTGGAGATGGGCGCGACGCACCCTCCAGCCGTGACCGAGCAGCCGGGCCCCGGGCGTCGCCGACGGTGGCCGCTCGCCGGATTGCTGGCGGTCTGGGGTCCGGGCCTGATCGTGATGCTGGCCGACACCGACGCCGGGTGCTTGATCACCGCCGCCCAGTCCGGCACTGAGTGGGGCTACGCGATGGTGTTGCCCCAGTTGGTGCTCATCCCGATCCTGTACATGGCCCAGGAGATCACTGTCCGGCTGGGCCTGTTCACCGGTAAGGGCCACGGCCAGCTGATCCGGGAGCACTTCGGCCGCGGCTGGGGGCTGCTGTCGGCCAGCACGCTGCTGGTTTCGGCGATCGGCGCACTGCTGACCGAGTTCGCCGGGGTGGCCGGCGTCGGGGAGCTCTTCGGCGTCTCGAAGTGGATCACCGTCCCGGTGTGCACTGCATTCCTGATCGCGCTGGCCTTCGCCCGCAGCTACCGGCGCGCCGAACGCATCGGGATCGCGATCGGACTGGCCGAGCTGCTGTTCATCCCGGCGATGCTGCTGGCCCACCCGAAGGTCGGCGACCTGCTGCACGGCCTGGGCTCACTGCCGCTGGGGCACAGCTCCTACGTCTACTTGCTCGCCGCGAACGTCGGCGCCGTGATCATGCCCTGGATGATCTTCTACCAGCAGACCGCGGTGGTGGATAAGGGGCTGCGGCCGGCGCAGCTACGCCGGGAGCGGCATGACACCGCAGTCGGCGCGGTGCTCACCCAGCTGATCATGATCGTGGTCATCGTGACCTTCGCCGCCACCGTCTGGCACACCGACCGTGGCGCGACGCTCAACACCGTCGGCGACCTGGCACGCGCGCTGACCGCGTACCTCGGCGGTACCACCGCCCGGGTGCTGATCGGGGCATCCATGCTCGGCGGCGCCCTGGTCGCGGCCCTGGTCGTCTCCCTGGCCGGGTCGTGGGGCATCTCCGAGGTGCTGGGCTGGAAGCACAGCCTCAACGAGCGGCCCAGCCGGAAGAACGCCAAGTTCTACCTGATCTACGTTCTGGCTCACGTGCTCGGCGCGGTCATCGTGCTGGCCAGCTGGAACCTCGTCCGCCTCGCCGTGGACGTCGAGGTGATGAACGCCCTGCTGTTGCCCATCGTGCTCGGCTTCCTGCTGCTGCTCGAGCACAAGGCGCTGGCCACCGAACACCGGATGCGCGGCACCTACCGAGGCGTCGTCACCGCACTGTGCCTGATCGTCATGGCCTTCGGCCTCTACATGGTCCCCACGACGCTGGGCCTGTAGCGCCCTCGCGCGCTGCGCACGTCCGCGGCGCTCACTTCGAGGTGAGCACACCGTCGCGCTCGGCACACGGTCACACCAGACCGGCAGCGCGCCAGCTCTGCGGCGTCGCCCCCGGGCTGCTCGGCCTCCGTGTCAACCAGCAGGTGTGATCAGCAACAGAAGCGCACGCTTCTCCTCGTTGCTCGGGGTGCGGTGGTGGCTGGGTGTCGCGGGTCGCTCGACGGGTGTTCGTGCTCAGCGCTCGAGCAGCCGCATCTGGGCCTCGTCGTGGTGGTCGCCGGCGGCCGGGGTGAGCTCGTCGAGCGTGGCGATCTGCTGAGGGGTGAGCTGGACGTCGTCGGCGGCGACGTTCTCCTCCAGACGGGTGACCCGCCTGGTGCCAGGGATGGGGGCGATGTCATCGCCCTTCGCCAGCAGCCAGGCCAGGGCCACCTGAGCGGGGGTGGCACCGGCCTCGGCGGCGACCGCCTGAACCTGGTCGGCGATCAGCTCGGCCAGCGCGCCGAAGGTGTCCTCGATGGGCGTGTCCGGGTCGACGCGGTGCTGGTAGTACAGGTCGATGTGGTCGGTGCCCAGCCGCCGCAGCGACCCCTCGACCGCGGTGCGGATGGTGGTCGGGCTGCTGTCCAGTCGGCCGGCGCCACCGCCGGAGTGCGACATGAAGCCGAACTTGGTGGCCAGCACGACTTCGTCGCGGCGGTCCTTGATGGCCGGCCGACGGGCTCCTCGTTGGTGAAGGGCCCGTAGATCTCGGCGGTGTCGAGGAAGGTGACGCCGAGGTCGAGCGCCCGGTGGATGGTTCGGATGGACTCGGACTCGGCGGTGCCCGCACCGGTGTAGGCGGCTGTAGGCGGCGGACATGACCGTGCAGCCCAGGCCGGTGCGGGAGACGGTTAGGTCACCCAGCTGGCTGTAGTGCAGTTCGGTGGTCCTCTCAGTTCGGTGGACGCGGAGTCGTCGGCGCGGATGAAGACGGCGGCGCTGCGGGCGGCCGGTGTCATGCCGCCGGGGGCACACCAGAAGGCGGTGGGTGGCGGCTCCTGCCGTGCGGGACAACACCGAGACAACCGCGGTTCCCCTCCGCGTGGCAGGGCCTGCTGTTCCATGTACTGACAGGGCCCCCCACGCGGCTGCGGTCGACCTAGCCTCGGATCCGTGGACGCCAACGAGCTGCGTGCCGAGGTGCGCGACTTCCTCGTCACCCGCCGCGGCCGGATCACCCCGGCCGAGGCCGGCCTGCCCGTTCACGGCGGCCTGCGTCGCGTCGCCGGCCTGCGCCGCGTCTCCGGCCTGCGCCGCGAGGAGCTGGCAATGCTCTCGGGTCTCAGCGTCGAGTGCTACCCCCGGCCGGAGCGCGGCGCCTCCGCGGCGTCTCCGAGGCCGTGCTGGAGTCCCTCTGTCGGGCGCTGCGGCTGAGCGAGGCCGAGCGCGCCCATCTGTACGACCTGGCGCGGGCGGCCAACGCGACCGCGGGCACCCGACGCCAACTTGTGCCGCAGCAGGTCCGCCCCGGCGTGCAGCGCATCATCGACTCGATGACCGCTCCGGCGCTGGTCAACAACGCCCGCATGGACTACCTGGCCACCAACCGGCTGGGCCGGGCGCTGTACGCGCCGCTGTTCGACTCCCCGGTCGGGACCAACGCAACCCGCTTCCTGCTGCTGCATCCGCGTGGAGCGGAGTTCTACCCCGAGTGGGACCGGGCGGTCGACGACGTCGTGGCACTGATGCGCGCCCGGGCCGGCCGCACCCCGCACGACAAGGTGCTGACCGACCTCGTCGGCGAGCTGTCCACCGCAGCGAGACCTTCCGCACCCGCTGGGCCCGGCACGACGTGCGGGCGCACCTGACCGGGACCAAGCGCCTGCGCCACCCCGTCGTCGCGAGCTCGACCTGCGGTTCGAGACGATGGAGCTGCCCGCCGTCCCCGGCCTCACCCTCCTGCTCCATACCGCAGAACCGGGCTCGCCGAGCGCGGAGAAGCTGAATCTCCTCGCCAGCTGGGCCGCCACGCAGGACTCCGACCAGCAGCCGCAGACTGCCCGTTCCGCGCCAGCGTGATCGGCCGCTATTCGGTACCGGTGGTGGAGACGAGGGGTCAGCGCCGCTCGGCCGCCGACCAGCACCACGTCCCCGGCAGTTCTGAGCTCCGCACGGCATCGACCCCCTGGCGGTCCTTCGACGCAGCCGCTGGCCCCGGTGCGGCAGACTCCCGGTCTGCCCGAGCTCCGCATCGCCCAGGACGCCGCCGCCGAGCTACTCGGCCGCGACCCGCTCGCGCTCGGTGGTTGGCATGCTGCTCGACCAGCACTTGGCAACGCGGCTGCACGGTCATGCCGACGAGCGGTCGACCACTGAGGGACCGTGCGTCCTATCCATGCAGTTGTCGTCGGTCGTGGGCTCGACGTGCGAGGGGACTTCGCTAGACTGCCGGCGGCGAGGTCGCTGCGGCACACTCTGCATGCAACGGGAGGCCAGAGCATGGGGACGATCACCACGGCCGATGGCACGGAGATCTTCTTCAAGGACTGGGGCTCGGGCCAACCGATCGTCTTCAGCCACGGCTGGCCGCTCTCGGCTGATGACTGGGATACCCAGATGTTGTTCTTCCTGCAGCACGGCTATCGCGTCATCGCCCATGACCGTCGCGGGCACGGACGCTCAACGCAGACTGGCGATGGTCACGACATGGACCACTACGCTGATGATCTGGCTGCGCTGACTGTCCATCTCGATCTCCGAGACGCCGTTCACGTTGGACACTCCACCGGTGGCGGCGAGGTCGTGCGCTACATCGGCCGACACGGTGAGAGCCGCGTCGCGAAGGCGGTGTTGATCAGTTCGGTGCCCCCGCTCATGGTCCAGACCGACGCCAACCCCGGCGGTCTTCCGAAAAGTGTGTTCGACGGCTTTCAGGCACAGGTCGCCGCGAACCGGTCGGAGTTCTACCGAGAGCTGGCGGCGGGACCGTTCTATGGCTTCAATCGACCTGGCGCGCAGTCCTCGGAAGCGGTTATCGAGAACTGGTGGCGCCAGGGCATGATGGGTGGAGCGAAGGCGCACTACGACGGCATCGTCGCCTTCTCGCAGACCGACTTCACTGAGGACCTCAAGAAGATCACGGTACCCGTGCTCGTGATGCACGGCGACGACGACCAGATCGTTCCTTACGCAGATTCGGGACCGCTATCCGCAAAGCTCGTGCAGAACGGGACGCTGAAGACCTACTCAGGATTTCCGCACGGTATGCCCACCACGGAGGCTGAGACGATCAACGCCGACCTGCTGGCCTTCCTGCATTCCTGACCGACAACGCAGCAAGTTTTCGGAAACGGGGTTCTCCTCGGTTCTCGGGGCCGGCGACGCTGGCCCCTTCCACGGCATCTCTGGGCTGACTCAGGCGGCGGCCGACGACGAACTGCTCGGCCGCATCGCCCGCACTCGTGATTGGCGTGCTGCTGCTCGGCCAGCAGATGCTGGCAGGAGCACGAGAAGTAGGCGCTCGACGCGTGGTGGAGTGTGATGACCGCGCTGCGTCCAGCACGTCAGCGCGAGTGAGCTACTGGCCTCGGATCCGCTTGCTCTGCCCGTTGGCATGCTCCTTGATCAACAAATACCGATGGAGAAGGCGTTCACCTCTCCTGCCGTGCTGGCCGAGCGGATGGGCACACCGAGGCTGAACGTGCACCGGATCGCCGACTACGACCCGGAGGCGTTCGAGGCGCTGTTCCGTGAGGTGCCCGCGCTGCATCGCTTCCCGCGACGGCCAAGCGAGTGCAGGTGCTGTGCCAGGGTCTGGTCGAGGGCTATGACGGCGACGCTGCGGCGGTATGGACGACGGCGACGCCGGGACGCGACCTCGTCAGTCGGATCGCGGGGCTTCCCGGCTCCGGCGAACAGAGGGCGAGGATCTTCACTGCGCTGCTGGGCAAGCCAGTTCGGGGTCCAGCCCGTTGGGTGGCGCGACGCGGCCGGCGCCTACGGCGAGGTCGGCTCGTACCGGTCGGTCGCTCATGTCGTCGACGCCGGGTCGCTGCAAAGGTCCGGGCGTTCAGGAAGGAACAGAAGGCCGCCGCGGCACAGACCTGATCCCGTGTCGCCGACGGTCGCCCTGGGGCCGGGAGTGCTCCGGAGCGCCGCCCGGGCGGGAAGCCACGTCTGTCGTGCGCCTGCCGCCGCCCGACGCGGCTGGTAAGCCGGGGGCGGGCAGGCTCACCCGGGCGCGGGCGCGGCCGCGGACTGCTGCCGGCGCCGCCCGCTGGACTGATGATCAGGCGGCCCAGGCGGGCGCCGGACCCAGCCCGAGCCGCCACCGGGCGGCCTGCTCCGAGGGGCTGGACCCGCCCAACGCCAGGTTCATCGCGCGCAGCTGCAGCCGGGTCACGGTGAGCTGGCCGCGGTCGGGGAGCCCGCGCCCGGACCGGCCGGGCACGCCCGCCAGCGGGGCGATCGTGGGGGAGACCAGCAGCGCCGCCCCGCCGGAGAAGCCGGAGTAGACGACCCGCTCCGGGAGGCTGAGCCCCGGCGGGGCGGAGAGGAAGGCCAGCAGGTCGGCTGGCACGGGCTCCAGCACGGGGGCGTACTCCGCCAGCGCCTCGGCCAGTTCCGATTCCGTGGTGGGCAGGCCGATGGCCCCGAGCGCCTGGGCGCTGCGGGCCCACTCTCCGACGTAAGTATCGGCCCAACGGGGGCCGAAGCGGCTCATGTCCCGGCCGACGGCGGCCTGCGCGGCCAGGAACGCGTCGGTAAAAGCGAGGTGCACCCAGCGCAGCAGGTCCGGGTCGCCCGCCGAGTAGAGGCGGCCGTCGTCGGTGGTGCCGCGGACCCGGCGGTGCATGCCGCGTACCCGGGCCGCCTCCCGGTCGGCCAGCTCGGTGGATCCGAAGGTGCTGACCACCAGCCATCGGGCGGTGCCGGCCAGCCGCTTCCAGGGGTCCTCGCGGTAGGCCGAGTGCCGTTGCACACCGGCCAGCGCCAGTGGGTGCGCACCCTGTCCGAGGAGAGCGGCCACCCCGCCGACCAGCGTGGAGAGGTCACCGTGCACCCGCCAGACGACGCCGTCGGGCTCGAACCAGCCCGGTCCCGTGCCGACCCGAGCGATGTCGCGGATCCAGTCCGGCGCGCCGGTCGGGTCACCGGAGACCCGGGCGCGGAACGCCGTCCGGATTCGGGCGGGCAGGAGGACCACGGCGTCATCCTCGACGTTGCAGGGCGTGCCGGCAGATCGTGCGCCGATGGCGCCCGCGTGCAGCACCACGACGCGGTTGCCGAAGGCGTGGCCGAGGTTGATGACCGCACCGGTATCGAACACCCGCGTGACCACATCCGGCTCCGCCGCCTGCTCGCCAGGGCGCCTAGCGGCGCCGCAGCGACCCTCACGAAGAGAAGCTGGTCAGAACCCTTCCGGACAACATTCCGTGCCCGCAGGCCAGGCGCCGCGCCACTGCCCACCGTCCATCCGGACGACGATGTCGCTCGCGGACGCCGCCGGACGTGGCGCCCCGTGGCCGCGGGACGCCCTCGCCGGACGTCACAGCCCCATCGCCGGCCGAGGACGACCGCGCCGCGAGGGCCACCGCCGTCATCGCGAGGCGAGCTCGACAGCGGCACATGGCGCCGGCTCAGGTCAGGGCCTTCGCTCCCGCCTCGGCCACCGCTTGATCGTTGTCCACGGTGCTTCCGCTGACGCCGATGCCGCCGATGACTTGGCCGTTCTCGTCGCGCAGCGGGATTCCTCCGGGAAAGGTGATCAGCCCGTTGTTGGACACCTCGATGTTGAACAGCGGACCGCCGGGCTGGGACAGTGATCCCAGCTCGCCGCTGTTCATGTCGAAGAATCGAGCGGTTCGGGCCTTCTTGAGGGCGATGTCGATGCTTCCGAGCCAAGCCCCGTCCATGCGGCTGAAGGCTTTCAGGTTTCCGCCGGCATCGACGATGGCGACGTTCATCAGGGTGTCGATCTGCTCAGCTTTTACCAGCGCCGCGGTGAGTACATCCTCAGCCTGACGCGACGTGATGTCCGCCATTTCGCTACCTCGCTCTCGAAGGGGTCACTGCCCCGCCCTATGCATCGACGACCACGGCGAGCATGGGATCTCCGGCGGAGGGACGTTCCGATGTTCCCGTGTGCGTAGCCCCGCAGGCATCGAGGACTCCTGCAACCGGAGCTTCCGGCTGACCGGTAGATGCCCCGCATCTCACGGCGGCGACGCCGGACGTGGCAGCCGCCCAGCCGCGCGAGAACCGCGAGGGCGGCCGACCCTCGCCAAGCTGCGCGAGATCGCCTACGGGGTCGACAACGACCCCGCGCACTCGGTCGGGCCGACGAGCTCTTCGACCGTACGGGCGTCGTCCTCCGGTCCCTCGACCAGGGCCGCGCCGCCACGCACGACCTGATCGTCATGGCACATGATCGCGGCGACCGTAGCCGCATGGGGCTACGCGGCGACCAGCACGTGTCAAGAGGAACGACAGGCGTCCGCTGAAGTCGGGGGGCTTCCCCGCGCCTCCGCTTGTCACCCGGCCGCAATCGGGGCGTTCCTGTGGAGGAAGTCGAGCTCGACGCGGAGCACGTCGTCGAAGCTCGCGCCTCCCTGGTAGACGTCGTAGTGGCCGCGGCTACTGCGATGGAGTTCACCGCGAGGGGCTGTGTCGGCGACGCGAAGCGCCGGGCCGGTCGGCGCCATCGTGTCGTGCTCGGCGACGACGAGAAGGATCGGGCGGCGAATGTCGGCGGCCCGCCGCACCGGCCAGCGCCAGGAGAAGCTGAGCGTGACCGCGCGGCAACACGGTTGTGCCAGACGGTCGAGTCCGTCGGGGTCATGACCTCCTGCCCGAACAGCGCATTCGGCGTGGAGCCCACGGCGAGCGTCCCCGGTGCTCCCGCTCCCGGCAGGTAGATCGGCGCTCGCCCGAGGAGCGCGCCGAGGCGGTCCCGAACAGCCAGTCCCAACAGCCGCAGCCGCAACGACCGCGGCGGCGGGACCATCATCGCCGCGGCGAGCCCGTCGACCAGCGGCGCTTGGGCGATCGCACCGGCGAGTCGGGCATCCGACGCGGCGAGCTCGACGATGTACATGCCCGCGAACGACGTGCCCCAGGCGAACACCCGGCGGGCATCGATCTGGGGCTGGGCGGCGGCCCAGCCGATGACGGTGCTGTAGTCCTCGAGCTGGCGCGGGAAGGAGAGCTCCTCCCGGGGCTGTCCGTCCGATCCTCCCCACTGGCGGTAGTCGAAGACGACCGCGGCGAAGCCCTCGTGGCAGAACCGGTCCGCGAACGGGGCCAGTCCACCGGCCTTGATGGCGCCGATGCCATGCGCCATCACCACCGCTGGATACGGCCCATCCCCGTCGGGGAGGTACAGCCAGGCTTCCAGCTCGTCCCCGGAAGGGGTCCCGATCCGTACCGTGGTGTGGCCGGGGACAGCGGTCTGGTCTCCCACATT
>JAOPWG010000289.1 GCA_025965775.1 Modestobacter sp.
TGCTCATCGACGTCGGCCGCCCGCAGCCGGCGCTGCTGTACCTGTCGATCCCGAACACGCACGCCGAGCTGTACGGGGTCATCGACCGGGTGCTGGACGACGTCGACGTCCTGTGACATCGCGATCCTCGCGGATCGCACCGCGGGCGGTGACATCGCGATCCTGACGGATCACACCGCGGCCAGGAGCCGTCCCGACCTCGTATGAGCCGTGGACGGCGATCAGGCCGGGGTGCCTCCGGCCCCCGCGCCGTGATCGCCGAGGCTCTCGGCCGGCTCGTGCGGTTCCCTCGACGGGGAGAACCGGCCCACCGGAAGACGGAGTGTCGTCCGACGCGGTTAGGGTCCTGGGCGTGACAGCAGCTGGGGCAGACCTGACCCTGCGGCACCCCGTGGAGCACTTCACGCTCGACAACGGCCTGCGGGTGGTCCTCGCCCCCGACCGGAGCGTCCCCGTGGTGGCCGTGAGCGTCTTCTACGACGTGGGCATGCGCTCGGAACCACCGGGCCGCACCGGCTTCGCCCACCTCTTCGAGCATCTGATGTTCCAGGGGTCGGCGAACGTCCCGAAGATGGAGCACGCCCGCCTGGTGCAGGCCGCCGGCGGCACCTTCAACGGCTCCACGCACCAGGACTACACCAACTACTTCGAGGCGCTGCCCGCCGAGGCGCTGGAGCGCGCGCTCTTCCTCGAGGCCGACCGGATGGCCGCGCCGGCGATCACCGAGGAGAACCTCCGCAACCAGATCGACGTGGTGAAGGAGGAGATCCGGGTCAACGTGCTCAACCGCCCCTACGGCGCCTTCCCGTGGCTGCAGCTGCCGCCGGTCGCGTTCGAGAGCTTCGCCAACACCCACGACGGCTACGGCTCCTTCGTCGACCTGGAGTCCTCCACCGTCGAGGACGCCGCCGACTTCTTCGACCGCTACTACGCCCCGGCCAACGCCGTCCTCGCCATCGGCGGCGACCTCGACGTCGCCGAGACCGAGCGGCTGGTGCGCCGCTGGTTCGACCCGGTGGAGCGGCGGCCGGCCCCGCCGGCGCCGCAGACCGGGGAGCCGTCACCGAGCACCCCCCGGCGAGGCGTCGTGGAGGACCGGCTGGCCCCCGCACCCGCGGTGGCGATCGGCTGGCGGGTGCCCGACCCGGTCGGGGACTTCGACACCTACCTGGGCACCGTGCTGTTGTCCGAGCTGCTCAGCGAGGGCGACGCCTCCCGGCTGGAACGCCGCCTGCTGCACACCGACCGGCTCGCCGTCGCGCAGAGCAGCTACCTGGGCCTGTTCGGCGACCCGTTCGACGTCCGGGACCCCACGCTCCTGATCACCCAGGTCCACCATCCCGCGGAAGTGCCCACCGATCGGGTGCTCACCGCCGTGTACGAGGAGGTCGACCGGGTGGCCACCGATGGGGTCCCGGCCGAGGAGCTGGTCCGGATCCAGGCCCGCACCGAGGCGCAGTTGCTGCACCAGGCCGACTCGGTGCTCGGCCGGACCCTCGGGTTCGCCGCCGCCGAGCTGATCCACGGCCGCGCCGAGCTCGCCGGCGAGCTGGCCGCGCGGCTGGCCGCCGTCACCCCCGAGCAGGTGCAGACGGCGGCCCGCGGGCTGTCCCCGGACACCGCCGCGGTGCTCGAGCTGCGCGTGACGGGAGCGGCGCGATGAGTGCGACGATGCTGGACCTCTCCCTCGTCCCGCCGCTGGGCGATCCCCGTCCGCAGCCGGTCCCCGAGGTGCACGAGACGACGCTGCCCACCGGCCTGCGCCTGGTCGTCGTGCCCCGGCCCGGTGTGCCGCTGGTGGAGTTGCGGCTGCGGGTGCCCTTCGCCGCGCCCTCCCCACGCGGCGCGGCCATGCACGCCGCCCGTACCTCGGTGCTCACCGGTGCCGTGCTGCTGGGCACTGCGGCACACGACCAGCTGGAGCTGGCCCAGCTGCTACAGGCCCGGGGCGCCGAGCTGTCGGTGTCGGGAGACTCCGACCGGCTGCTGTTCTCCACCACGATGCTGCCCGACGGACTGGGGCCCGTCCTCGGGGTGCTGGCCGAGCTGCTCGGCCGGCCCACCTACCCCGCCCCGCAGGTCGAGGCCGAGCGGGAGCGGGTGGTCGAGCGCATCCGGATCGCCCGGTCCCAGCCCGGCGTCATCGCCCGCACCGCGCTGGCCGCCCGCCGCTACGGCGCGCACCCCTATGCCCATCAGCTGCCGGCCGCCGAGCTGGTCGGCGCCGTCACCCCGGCCGCGCTACGCCGGCTGCACCGCGACCGGGTGGTGCCCGCCGGCAGCACCCTGGTGCTCGTCGGGGACGTCGACCCGGTCGCGGCCGCGGACCTGGTCGGCACGGCGCTCGCCGGCTGGTCGGCGGAGGGCGCTGCCGTCACCGCACCGCCCGTGCCGGCGCTGGCGCCCGGCCACCTGGAGCTGGTCGACCGCCCGGGAGCGGTCCAGTCGAACCTGCGCCTCGGTGGGCCGGCCCCGTCCCGCACCGACCCCGAGCTGCCCGCCGTCCGATTGGCCAGCATGGTCTTCGGCGGCTACTTCTCCTCGCGTCTGGTGGAGAACATCCGCGAGCGGCGGGGCTACACCTACAGCCCGCGCAGCTCCGTCGAGCACATGGTGGGCGGGTCCTCCTTCCTGGTGGACGCCGACGTCGCCACCGAGGTGACCGGGCCGGCCTTCCTCGAGACCTGGTACGAGCTGGGCCGGATGGCGGTCACACCGGTCACCGAGGCGGAGCTGGAGTCGGCCCGGCGCTACCTGCTGGGCACGTTGGCGCTGGGCACCGCCACCCATGCCGGGCTGGCGAGCACCCTGTCGACGCTGTTCGGCGTCGGGCTGCCGGCCGAGTGGCTCGCCGACCACCAGCGCGCGCTGGCGGCGGCGACCGTCGCGGAGGTCGCCGAGGCGTCCCGGCGCTGGCTGCATCCGACCGGGCTCACCGCGGTCGTGGTCGGCGACGCCGACCGGGTCACCGATCCGTTGCGCGCGCTCGGCCCCGTCGACGTCACCGCCTCGGCCGTCCCGGCGACGCAGGCATGAGCGACGGGCGGTACGAGGGGCGGCGTGAGGGCCTGGGCGTCCCCGCCGGCGGGAGCACGGCAGCGGACAACCCGCCACCGGCACAGACCCCGGTGACGACGGCGGACTGGCCGACGACGGCCACGTCCGTCCCGACCGCGGTGCCGGTGCTCTCCCGGGCCGCGCACGACCGCGGACATCTGACCCGGGCGCTGGCCGACCCTGCCCAGGGCCGGCCGGTGCGGGTGCTCACCGTCGACGACCGGCGCACCGTCCCGGTGTACGAGGGCCCGGCCGGCCCCGAGTTGGTGTACGACGAGCGCCCCGGGATGCCGGCCGGCGCGATCTACCTCGGGGAGGCCGACGGGGTGCCGTACGCCGCCGTGCGGGGCCAGCGCTCGCTGACCGTCAGCGGCCGGACCGTCGACCAGTGGGCCGGTCTCCGGGAGGTGGGGGCCGACCTCGGCGACCTGGACGCCGGGCTGCTCGCCCAGGCGATCGGGATCGTCGAGTGGCACGAGCGCAACCGGTTCAGCCCGCTGTCGGGTGCGGCCACCACCATCGAGCGCGCCGGGTGGGTGCAGCGGGACCCGGAGACCGGCGTCGAGGTGTTCCCCCGGACCGACCCCGCGGTGATCATGCTGGTCCACGACGGTGGCGACCGTTGCGTGCTGGGCCGCCAGGCCGTGTGGCCCCCGGGCCGGTTCTCGATCCTGGCCGGGTTCGTCGAGCCCGGGGAGTCCGCCGAGGGGGCGGTGGCCCGCGAGGTCGCCGAGGAGGTCGGGATCGCGGTCACCGACGTCCGGTACGTCTCCAGCCAGCCGTGGCCCTTCCCGCAGTCGCTGATGCTCGGTTTCGTCGCCCGCGCCGTGGACCAGGAGCTGCGCATCGATCACGAGGAGATCGAGGAGGCCCGCTGGTTCACCCGGGACGAGCTCCGCACGGGCCAGGGCCCCCAGGCCCTCCCGCCGGCCGTCTCCATCGCCCGGCACATCATCGACCGCTGGGTGGCCGGCGAGTTCAGCTGACCGGGGCGTCCCCGGCGAAGCGACCCTGCACGACCAGGGCGGGCCGGTCGGGGTGGTCGCTGAGGACCACCGCATCGGCCAGTGCGGCGGGGTCCACCTCGTCGTCGTAGCGGTCGAAGGCCGGTAGCTCCCAGGCGCGCTCCGCCGGGGTGCGCCGTCGCCGGGCGGCCGGGCTCGCCCGCAGGTGGACGGCGACGTCGAAGGCCAGCCCCAGCCCCTGCAGCAGCGAGCCGGGAACCAGCAGCACTCCACCGGCCGGGGCCCGGAGGTACCCGGCCCGGGCGGCGCGGTCGCGTTCGAGGTCCCACAGCGCCGGCAGGTACTCCCCGGGGCCGCCCGGCCCGATGCGGTCGAGCACCTCCCGGGACAGCGCGCCGGAGTCCAGCCAGTCGCTGTAGCGGGCGTCGGGGTCGGTACGGCCGTGCTCGAGCCGGAGGGAGGCCGGCCGGAAGAACCCCTCGGCGGGCACGACGACCGCGGGGCGGCTGCGCGCCGGCAGCAGCTCGGCCAGCCGGGTCGCCAGCGGGCCCGGCCCGGCGGCGCAGGGGTCCCCGGCCGGCGGAATGAGCTCGGGACCGTCCACGGCTACCCGGAGCACCGCAGCGCCCGGTTCGGGTGGGACGGCGGCGAGCAGGCCGGCGAGAGAGTCGGCGAGCGCGGCGGGGGAGAGCGGGCGCGGAGCGCTCAGGAGCGCGCCTCCGCCTCGGTGCCCGGCGTCTCCGGCTGGCGGTGACGGGTGCGGGGCACCCGCCGGACCGTGGGCGAGCACTGCTCGGGCACCGGCTCCGGCTCCGACGCCGTCCGCTGGTCCGGGACGGCGGGGAGGCTGGTCAGCCCGTCGAGCACCTCGCGGGCCATGTCCTGTGCCGGGCGGCCCTGCGCGCGGGCCCGGCGACGCAGCTCGTCGAACGCCTCACGGGGCGCCGAGCCGTTGCGCTCGGCCAGCACGCCGATCGCCCGCTCGATCGAGACGCGGGCCGCCAGGGCGTGTTCCAGCTGGCCGACGGTCCGGCGCAGCGCAGCCAGCTCGGCGTCCCGCGGATCGGGCGGCGGGTCCTCGGCCGACGGGCCGGGGGCCTTGCGGGCGGCCAACCGGGCCTGCCGGTCCGGTTCTGGCGTGGCCCCGGCGTCCTCGGCGACCAGGTCGGCCAGCGCCATCGCCTCCACCAGTGGCAGGCCGTCGACGCCCGCGGCCGACGTGAGCGGGGTCCAGCCGCGGGCCGTGCGCACCAGCACCACGGCGGGCTGACCGGCGGGGGTTCGGACGACGTCGTCGGGCCACGGGCACCCCAGATGGGGGCGTGCCGGCGGCGTGCCTGTACCGGGATCCGGCGGACACGGGACGGACCTGCTCACCCCACCCTCCCTCCGTGCCGGCGGTCTGCCGGCGCGACGTCGGTAGGGAGACTCCCACAGCCGCCTGGCGGGACGATCATCGCCCGCCGGCGGCCGTGGGCCGGGGATCATGCGCCCGGCAACCCGGCGAGCTGGGACTTCACCTGCTCGATGCTGGGGTTGGTCAGCGCGCTGCCGTCGGCGAAGACGAGCGTGGGGACCGTGCGGTTGCCGCCGTTGGCCTTCATCACCAGGTCGGCAGCGCCCTCGTCGGTCTCGATGTTGACCTCGGCGTACTCGATGCCCTCGTGCTGCATCAGCTTCTTCAGCCGCACGCAGTACCCGCACCAGCTGGTGGTGTACATGGTCACGGTCGTCTCTGGAGCGCTCATCAGGGGGATCCTCCCTCGTGTCCGCCGGCACCGGCCACCCGGGGGCGGGTGGCCGGTCAGCCGATCCGCCGCTGCCAACGTCGACCGCCTGGGGATGCTTCCCCCGGCGTGTCCGGTAGGGCTGGGAGGATCGGGGGCGTGGGGATGCCGCGGATCGACTCAGCGCCGGGAACAGATGCGGCGGGCGCCGCCGAGCAGGTGCTCGCCGGGCTGGACGAGCAGCAGCGCGCCGCGGCGTCGGCGGTGCAGGGGCCGGTCTGCATCCTGGCCGGTGCCGGCACGGGGAAGACCCGCACGATCACCCACCGGATCGCCTACGGGGTGCACACCGGCGTCTACGTCCCGGAGCAGGTGCTGGCCGTGACGTTCACCGCGCGGGCCGCCGGCGAACTGCGTGGGCGGCTGTCGGCGCTGGGGGTGGGTGGGGTGCAGGCCCGAACCTTCCACGCCGCGGCGATGCGGCAGCTGCGCTACTTCGCGCCGCGGGTGCTGGGCGGCCCCATGCCCGAGCTGATCGAGAACAAGCTCCGTGTGGTCGCGGCGGCGGCTTCCCGGGCCCGGTTGTCCACCGACCGGGCCAGCCTGCGCGACCTGGCCAGCGAGATCGAATGGGCCAAGACCACCCTGGCGACCCCGGAGGACTACCCGGCGCGCGCCGCGGCAGCCGGCCGGGAGTTGCCGTTCGAGGCGGCGGCGGTGGCAGAGGTGTACCGCGGGTACGAGGCGGCCAAGCAGCGCGACGGCGCGCTGGACTTCGAGGACCTGCTGCTGGTCACCGCCTACGCGCTGGAGGAGCACCGCGACGTCGCCCGCGAGGTGCGGGGCCAGTACCGGTACTTCGTGGTCGACGAGTACCAGGACGTCAACCCGCTGCAGCAGCGGCTGCTGGACGCCTGGCTCGGTGGCCGGGCGGAGGTGTGCGTCGTCGGCGACCCGAACCAGACCATCTACTCCTTCACCGGCGCCGACCCCGACTACCTGCTGGGCTTTGCCGACCGCTATCCCGACGCCGAGGTGGTCAAGCTCGAGCGTGACTACCGGTCCACGCCGCAGGTGGTCGGGTTGGCCAACAAGCTGATCGGTCAGGCACCGCCCCGCAAGGGGCTGCCCGGGCTGCGGCTGCTGGGTCAGCGTCGCGACGGCGTCGAGCCGCGCTTCCTCGAGCATCCCGACGAGCCGGCCGAGGCCGCGGCCGTGGCCCGGGCCTGCCGGGAGCTGGTCGACGGTGGCTTGCCGGCCAGCGAGATCGCCGTGCTGTTCCGGATCAACGCCCAGTCCCAGGTCTACGAGTCCGCGCTCACCGACGTCGGCGTGCCCTACGTGCTCAAGGGCGGCGAGCGCTTCTTCGAGCGTCCCGAGGTGCGCGAGGCGGTGCTGCTGCTGCGCGGTGCCGCGGCCGGGGGCAGCGACCCGGGCGCGCTCGTCCCGACGGTGCGCGACGTGCTGGCCTCCACCGGCTGGGTGGAACACCGGCCGCCGGCCGGTGGGGCCGCCCGCGACCGCTGGCAGTCGCTGGCTGCACTGGTCGACCTGGCGGTGGATCTGGTGGCCGAGGAACCGACGCTGGACCTGGCCGGCTTCGTCGCCCACCTGGCCGAACGGGCCAGCGCCCAGCACGCCCCGACCGTGCAGGGCGTCACGCTGGCCTCCATGCACGCGGCCAAGGGCCTGGAGTGGGACGCGGTCTTCGTCGTCGGCCTCGTCGACGGGGTGCTGCCGATCGCCCAGTCGCAGAGCCGGCCCGACGCCGTGGAGGAGGAGCGCCGACTGCTCTACGTGGCGGTCACCCGGGCACGTGAGCAGCTCACGCTGTCCTGGTCGCTGGCGCGAAACCCGGGCGGCCGTCGCTCCCGGCCACGCAGCCGGTTCCTCGACGGGCTCGCCCCCGAGGCCGCGCCCATGGCCCGGCGGCCGGCCAAGCGGCCCAAGGTCGTGCTGGAGGGCGAGGCGGGGGAGCGGTTCGAGCGGCTGCGGGTCTGGCGGAGCAGCACCGCCCAGGCCGCCTCGGTGCCGGCCTACGTGGTCTTCACCGACGCCACCCTGCAGGCGATCGCCGAGGCGCGGCCGGCGTCGCTGCGCGAGCTGTCCGGGTTGCCGGGGATCGGGGCCCGCAAGCTGGAGCTCTACGGCGAGGACGTGCTGACCACGCTGGCCGACTGACCAGACCGGGCGCGGCCCCACGGGTCGGTGGACCCGATCCGGGACTTCGCCGTAATTGCGTTGACCGGTCCCGGCGGCCTCCCCTAACCTCCTGTCCCACACCACCTGGCAGTGACCAGGAGCACGATCGAGCACCATCGCACGACCGACATCGACAGCAGGGAGCGCGGCCGGCAGGCCGAGCTCCGACTCCGGGAGGAGGGGATCCGAGTGGGCAGCATCGACATCACCATGACCGGCGCGGCGGGCGCGGCCCCGACGCCGGCTGTCGTCGTGCGCCCGTCCGTGGGCGCGGTCGTCTGCGGCCGATCGGTCGTCGGCGGGGCTGCCCGGATGGTGCGGCCCATCGCCCCCCAGGACGGAACCGGTCTGTCCGTGACCGGCACGACCCTCCGCCCCTGGAGCCCGGCCGGCGTCGTCCTGGACGGCACCGACGTCGGTACCCCCATCCAGCACGGCACCGTCACCGTCCGCGGTGGCGACGCGCCGATCGCACACCGCACCAGCAGCAGCACCCCGGGTGAGCTGTCCCCGAGATACCCACTGAGCTAGCAGCTCAGCTGGTCCTCCTCGAGGCCGCGGAACCCGGACACCGGGATCCGCGGCCTTCGTCTTTCCTGCCTCCGCCGTGGACCCACCCCGACCCCCGGTCGGCGGGGCCCCGTCGACCGGTCACACCTGAGGAAGAAGAGGAGAGCGGCCGTGCAGCACACGATCGAGCGACCGGCGTCGCAGCGCCGTCCCGGACTCGACCGCACGTACGCGTCCACGGGCGGGCTCCCGTCGGCGGGGCTGCAGCCCGTCGTCCGTCGGGCGCTGCCCTGCCGGGTCCAGGACCCCGACCTGTGGTTCGCCGAGAGCCCGGTCCAGCTCGAGCACGCCAAGAGCCTGTGCGCCGGGTGCCCGGTCCGGAACGCCTGCCTGGCCGGCGCGCTCGAGCGGGCAGAGCCCTGGGGGGTCTGGGGCGGGGAGATCTTCGACCGTGGGGTCGTGATCGCCCGCAAGCGGCCCCGGGGGCGCCCGCGCAAGGTCACCACCGAAGCCGCGGCGTGACCCCGCCCCGCACCACCGGACCCGTCACCACCGAGCTCACCACCACTCCACCAGTCACCACCGCGGCGCCGTCGGACGACGCCTTTCCCGAAGGACGAGAGATGCACCTGATCGAGCACGACCTGGCCCGCAACCACATGCGGGACCTGCAGGCCCAGGCGGACACCGCCGCGCGGGCCCGACGGCTGATCGCCGCGCGTCGCTGGGCACGCCGGGCCGAGCGTGCGTCGCGGCGG
>JAOPWG010000131.1 GCA_025965775.1 Modestobacter sp.
GCTGTCGCCGCAGGTGGCCTCCGGCTGGGACACCGACCCCGAGCTGTTCACGCACGTCTTCCCGATGGACCTGCGGCCGCAGGCGCACGACATCATCCGGACCTGGCTGTTCTCCACCGTGGTGCGCTCGCACTACGAGCACGGGGTCGCGCCGTGGTCGCACGCGGCGATCTCCGGGTTCGTGGTGGACCCCGACCGCAAGAAGATGTCGAAGTCCAAGGGGAACGCGACCACGCCGATCGACGTGCTGGAGCGGTACGGGACCGACGCCGTCCGCTGGCGGGCCGCCGGCGCCCGGCCCGGTGCCGACAGCCCGTTCGACGAGGCGCAGATGACGGTCGGCCGGCGGCTGGCGATCAAGCTGCTCAACGGGGGCAAGTTCGTGCTGGGTCTGGGCGCGTCGGCCGGGTTGAGCGCCGAGGACGTCACCGAGCCGCTCGACCGGTCGCTGCTGACCCGGCTGGCCACGGTGGTCGACGAGGCCACCACGGCGATGGAGGCCTACAACTACACCCGCGCCCTCGAGGCGGCCGAGACGTTCTTCTGGTCCTTCTGCGACGACTACGTGGAGCTGGTGAAGACCCGGGCCTACGGCTCGGGCCCGGGTGCCACCTCCGCACAGGCGACGCTGGCGCTCGCGTTGTCGGTGCAGTTGCGGCTGTTCGCCCCGGTGCTGCCGTTCGTGACCGAGGAGGTCTGGTCGTGGTGGCAGTCCGGCTCGGTGCACCGCGCACTGTGGCCGGCCGCCGCCGAGCTGCCGGCGGGGGGTGACCCGGCCGTGCTGCCGGTGGCCGCCGAGGCGCTCGCCGCGGTGCGCAAGGCCAAGTCGGAGGCCAAGCAGTCGATGCGGGCAGACGTCGCCTCGGCGACGGTGACCGTCCCGGAGGCGCTGGTGGCGCTGGTCGAGGCGACCCGCCCCGACCTGACCGACGCCGGCCGGATCGCGGAGCTGGACGTGGTGGCCGGCGAGGGTCCGCTGCGGGTGGACGTCGTGCTGGCCGAGCCCACCGTCGCCTGACCCCGCGCCGCCGGCAGACTCCCGGCGGCGCGGGAAACCCCGGTGTCCGGGCGATCGCGGGACGCAGTCCCGGTTTTCGACCAGTGACTCCCAGCGTCACTCCAGCTTCCTCCCAGGATCCGGGCCGAGGTTGTGTTCGTGGCGGGAGGACCGACGATGTCCCGTGCGGAATGGCTGGTCGGCCTGTCACTCGTACACGGACCGATCCCGCTCGCGCTGACAGTCGGAGCGGTCCTGGGCCTGCTGGTGCTCCTTGTGCTGCGCCGCTCGGCCCGGTGGTGGACCCGGGGTGTCCCGGCGGCGGCGGTGGCGTCCGCTGTGGTACTCGGACTGGCCTTGCTGACCGTGCGGGTGACCAAGCCCTTCCCGGACCCCGTGCCGACCTCGGTGGTCCTGTGGACCGGGCTGGCCGTCCTCGGTGTGGCCCTGCTCGCTGTCGGCTGGAGGCACCATCGCTGGTCGGCCCGGATCCTCGCCGTCCTCGCCACCATGCTGGTGGTCCTCGGCGCCGGCGTGCGGGTGGACGGCGTCTACGGCGCGTTCCCGACGATCGCCACCGCCCTGCAGCTGCCGCCGCACGACGCAGCCGGTGCGACCGTGCCGCCGCCGGTCGCCCACACCATGCCGGCCGTCACCGGCCGCCCGCTCGACCAGCAGTGGCACCCCGCCCCCGGCATGCCGACCCACGGCGCTGTCGTCCAGGTCGACATCCCGCCCACACACTCGGGGTTCCACGCGCGGCCGGCCTGGATCTACCTCCCGCCGGCCTACCTCACCCCGAACCGGCCACTACTGCCTGTGCTGGAGCTGCTCGGCGGCCAGCCGGGGAGCTCCCGGGACTGGCTCGACGGCGGGCAGCTCGCCCAGCGGATGGACGCCTGGGCCTCGGCGCACAACGGCTTGGCCCCTGTCGTCGTGATGCCCGACGCGTTGGGCGGCGAGGTCGCCAACCCCCTGTGCCTGGACAGCGCCCTGGGCCAAGCAGACACCTACCTGAGCCGGGACGTGCCCGAGTGGGTGACCGCACACCTGCAGATCGACTCCGCGCCTGCGCACTGGGCGGTCGGAGGTTTCTCCTTCGGCGGTACCTGCGCGCTGCAGCTGGCCACGGCGCACCCCCAGCTCTTCCCGACCTTCTTCGACGCCTCGGGCCAGGCCGGGCCGACGCTCGGTGACCCGGCCCGGACCGTCGCCGCGGCCTTCCCGGGCAACGCCGCGGCCTTCGCCGCGGTCGATCCGCTGCAGGAGCTGGCCACCCGCCGCTACCCCGACTCGGCCGGCTACTTCCTGGTAGGTGCCGACGACCCGGGCTACGTCGGCGACGCCCACACCGTCGTGACGGCGGCCCAGGCGGCCGGGATGACGGTCGTCTACCGCGAGCTGCCCGGCGGTCACTCGTACCAGGTGTGGGGGCCCGGCTTCGACGGCGCGCTGCCGTGGCTGTCCGTCCGGCTGGGGCTGACTGCGTGACCACCGCCCCCACCCGCCCGGCCGCCGACCCGGGGCAGGCCGGCCGGGCCCCGCGCCCTCGGGTCCGGGAGCTGGTCATCCGCCATCCGGTGACGACCGCGTTCCTCGCCCTGTTGGTGCTGACCGGAGCGGTGACCCGGAGCCTCGTGGCAGGTCCGCCGGCTCCGCTGCTGGCCGCGGTCGGCGCCGGCGTGCAACGGCACCCGAGCGGACTGCTCACCTCCGCGCTCTGGTGTGCCGGTGCGTGGCCGTACGCGGCGACCGCAGTGCTGGCCGTGCTGCTCCTGGTCCCCGCCGAGCGGTTGTTGGGTGCCGTCCGGACCGTCGCCGCGCTGGTTGTCGGCCAGGTGGTCGGCAGCGCGCTCGGCCTGGCCGCGATCGCCGGACTGGCCGCGACCGGCGAGGGCTGGCCCGGGGAGCTGTCGGCCGCGACGACGGTCGGCCCGCTGCCGGGCATCCTGGCCGTCGCCGGGCTGACGACCGCCCGGAGCACGGCGCTGTGGCGACGCCGGCTCCGGCTCGTGCTGTCGGTGTCCCTGATCGCACTCGTGCTCTACTCCGGCACCACCGCGGACGTGCTCCGGCTCGCCGGCTGGCTGCTGGGCCTGATGATGGCGGCGGTTTGGGGCTGGCGCCACGACGCGCTGCCGGTCCCCCACCCCAGCCGCCGGGAGGGGCGGGCCCTGGTCGCACTCGTGGTGGCCGTGACCGCACTGGGCCCGCTCCTGGCAGCCCTGTCCCGGACCCCCGACGGACCGTGGGCCGTGGTGTCCCACCTGTTCGTGTCCGGTCGGCCGGGCCATGGTCTGCTGCGGGCGGTCTGCGGACCGGGCGGCG
Organism: Modestobacter sp.; assembly: GCA_025965775.1. Classification (GTDB taxonomy): domain Bacteria; phylum Actinomycetota; class Actinomycetes; order Mycobacteriales; family Geodermatophilaceae; genus Modestobacter. The sequence continues at coordinate 3,326 of JAOPWG010000131.1, forward strand.
ACCCGTCGGACTGCCGCGTGCTGCAGGCACGGGCGCGCCTGACCGGTCACGGCCCGGCCCTGCTGACCGTCCTCCCGGTGGTGCTCCAGGTCGTGCTGGCCGAGGGGCTGCGCCGGGGGCGGCGGGCAGCGTGGGTTGCCGCTGTCCTGCTCGGCGGAGTGCTCACGCTGGCCGGGGGCTTCGTCGTGGCCAGCGTGCTGCGGACGCCGGCCGAGGCGCTCCCCCTGCTCGCGATCCGCCGCACCGACCTGCCTGCCGTGTCGGTGGCCGCGCCGTTGATGGCCCCGCTGGCCGTGCTGCTCCTGCTACTGGTCACCCACGGCCGGTTCGACGTGCGCGCCGCCCCTGGCGCCGGCCGGCGGTGGATCGTGAGCGCGGCCGGTGGGCTGGCGGTGGTCGGGCTGGTGTACCTCGGGGTCGGTATGGGCCCGGACCAGCAGTTCGCCGGTCGTCCGTCGGCCGGCCTGTTGCTGACCGACCTGCTGGCCCGGATGGCTCCCCCGGGCTGGCTGGGTGAGTTCCTGCCTCCGCTGATCCCGCTGCACAACCCGGCGCGCGCGCTCGCCGGCTGGGCCGGGGTGGCCGCCTGGACGGTGCTGCTGGTGACCGCTGTCCGACTCGTCCGCCCTGCCGCGCCCCCAGGTGACGCGGTCCGGGCCCGCAGACTCGTCGACCGTCACGGCTGCACCCCGCTGGCTTTCATGACCACCTGGGTCGGCAACCGGTACTGGTTCTCCCCGGACGGGCGGGCGGTGGTCGCCTACCGGGTGATCGGTGGCGTCGCTCTCACGACCGGCGACCCCATCGGTGAGCCGGAGGCCCGGCCCGCGGCGGTGCGCCAGTTCACCGCCTGGTGCGAGGAGAACGGCTGGACCCCGGGCTGGTACAGCGTGACCTCGGAGGTGCCGGACGTCCTGGCCGATGCCGGGTTCCAGCAGCTGCAGGTGGCTGCGGAGACCTGGCTGCCGCTGGGCGACCTCGCCTTCACCGGACGTCGGTGGCAGGACGTGCGGACGGCGGTCAACCGGGCCGGGCGCGAGGGTGTGACGGCGCTGTGGACGACGTGGCGGGAAGCGCCGCTCGGCCTACGTGAGCAGATCGCGCAGCTCTCCGAGGAGTGGCTGGCCGCCAAGGGACTGCCGGAGATGGGCTTCACGCTGGGCGGCCTCGACGAACTCACCGACGACGGCGTCCGCTGCCTGCTCGCCGTCGACCACAACGGTCGGCTGCACGGGCTCACCAGTTGGCTGCCGGCCCACCAGGACGGAGTCACCGTGGGCTGGACCCTCGACGTGATGCGGCGGCCGCGGCACGCCTCGCCCGGCACGGTGGAGTTCCTCATCGCCACGGCCGCGCTGACCTTCCAGGACGAGGGGGCCCAGTGGGTGAGCCTGTCCGGGGCGCCCCTCGCGCTGCCGCCGGGGGCCGAGGGGCAGAGCGCGCTGACCCGGATGCTCCAGTTCGCCGGTCGGACGATGGAGCCGGTCTACGGGTTCCGGTCGCTGCTGGCCTTCAAGGCCAAGTTCCAGCCGCACTATCGGCCGCTGTGGCTGGTCTACCCGAGCACCGCCGACCTGCCGCGGATCGCCCGCGCCGTGTCCCAGGCCTACCTCCCCGACCTGTCCCCCGCGCAGGCCGCCCGGCTGGCGACGGCGCTCGTGCGCGGGCACCGGCACGTCCGCCGACCACCGGTGGAGGTCATGGTGCGCCGCGCGTGACCTGGCCACGCCGAACAGCACGACGGCCCGCTCCCCGGGAGGGAACGGGCCGTCGGAGAGGCTCAGCTCAGGCGGACTTCTCGCGGTTCACGCGGGAGGGCTTGCGCGGCACGATCGTGGGGTTCACCCGCTCCAGGACGACGTCCCGGGTGATGACGACGGTCGCCACGTCCTCGCGGCTGGGGACGTCGTACATCACCGACTGGAGGACCTCCTCCATGATCGCCCGCAGGCCACGGGCGCCGGTGCCGCGCAGGATGGCCTGGTCGGCGATCGACTCGAGGGCGTCGTCGGTGAACTCCAGCTCCACCCCGTCGAGCTCGAACAGCTTCCGGTACTGGCGCACCAGGGCGTTCTTCGGCTCGGTGAGGATGTTGATCAGCGCCTCGCGGTCGAGCTTCTGCACGCTGGTGATCACCGGGAGCCGGCCGATGAACTCCGGGATCATGCCGAACTTCAGCAGGTCCTCCGGCATGACCTCGGCGAAGGCGTTGGCCTCCTCGATCTCGGCCTTGCCGCGCACCTCGGCGCCGAAGCCGATGCCCTGCTTGCCGATCCGCTGCTCGATGACCTTGTCCAGCCCGGCGAACGCGCCACCCACGATGAACAGCACGTTGGTGGTGTCGATCTGGATGAACTCCTGGTGCGGGTGCTTGCGGCCACCCTGCGGCGGCACGGAGGCCGTCGTCCCCTCGAGGATCTTCAGCAGCGCCTGCTGCACGCCCTCGCCGGAGACGTCCCGGGTGATCGACGGGTTCTCGCTCTTGCGGGCGATCTTGTCGACCTCGTCGATGTAGATGATCCCGGTCTCGGCCCGCTTGACGTCGTAGTCGGCGGCCTGGATCAGCTTGAGCAGGATG
>JAOPWG010000383.1 GCA_025965775.1 Modestobacter sp.
CCTTGGCGTACGCCAGTGCGTCGTCCAGCGCGCCCTGCGCGAGCCCGGTCGCGACCGCGGCGATGCCCAACCGGCCGGCGTCCAGCCCGGCCAGCGCGATCGGCAACCCCTCGCCCTCCGCGCCCAGCCGGCGGTCGGCGTCCACCCGGACGCCCTCGAAGCGCATCGTGGCGGTGGTCGAGCCGGTCAGGCCCATCTTCCGCTCGGCCGGGTCGGCGGACAGGCCCGCGCTGTCGGCGGGCACCAGGAAGCACGAGATGCCGCGCGACCGGTGGTCGGAGGTGCGGGCCATGACCTTGTAGAAGTCGGCCTGGCCGCCGTGGGTCGTCCAGGCCTTGTCGCCGGTGAGGACGTAGCAGTCCCCGTCGCGCACCGCGGTGGTGCGCATCGCCGCCGGGTCCGAGCCGGCGTGCGGCTCGGACAGGCAGTAGGCGCCCAGCAGTTCGCCGCCGAGCATCTCCGGCAGCCAGCGCTGCTGCTGCTCCGGGGTGCCGGCGGTGGCCAGGCCGAAGCAGGACAGCCCGTGCACGCTCACGCCCACCGCGACGCTGGCCCACACCGCGGCGAGCTCCTCGAGCACCTGCAGGTAGACCTCGTAGGGCTGGCCACCACCACCGACGTCCTCGGCGTAGGGCAGCCCGAGCACGCCGGCCCGGCCCAGCGTGCGGAAGACGTCGCGCGGGAAGGCCTCCTGCTCCTCGGCCGCCGCCACCCGCGGGGCGAGCTCCTCGCGGGCCAGCTCACGGGTCAGCTCCAGAAGGTCAGCGGCCTCCCGGGTGGGGACGAGACGATGGACGGGCACAGCGCACCTCCGGGGACGGCGGGGGCGGCTCCCCACCGGCTAGTACTGGAAGACGGTACGCAGTACTGCCAGGAGTACTCAAGCCGATCGCGTTGTTACTGTCCGGTACCCGCGAGGAGGGCCGCATGACGTCGCTGGACAGCCGCACCACGCGCACCCAGGCACGCCGCGAGGAGCTGCTCGACCAGCTCGTGGCGCTCGTCCTGGCCGAGGGGTTCGCCGAGGTCACCCTGGACGAGCTCGCCCGCCGGCTGCACTGCTCCAAGAGCACCCTCTACGGGATCGCGGCCAGCAAGGAGCAGCTGGTCGTGGCCGCGGTGAAGCGGTTCTTCCAGCGCGCCACCGCGGCGGTCGAGCAGCGCGTGGCCCGACCGGCCGACCACCGCGAGCAGATCAGCGCCTACCTCCTCGCGGTCGCCGAGCAGCTGCAGCCGGCATCCCCGGCGTTCTTCGCCGACGTGGCGGCCTTCCTCCCGGCCCGGGAGATCTACGAGCGCAACACCCGCTCCGCCGCGGCCCGGGTGCAGCAGCTGGTCAGCGAGGGCGTGGCGGCCGGGACGGTGCGTCCGGTGCACGCCTCCTTCGTCGGCGCCGCGGTCGCCTCGGTGATGGCCGCGATCCACCGCGGGGACATCACCGCAGCCACCGGCCTGGACGACGCCGCCGCCTACCGCGAACTCGCCACCCTCGTCGTCGCCGGCGTCGCCCCCCGGGCTTGAGCCCGAGAAAGCCCCGTCGGCCGGCCCTCAGCCGCCCAGCTCGGCGACGAGGGCCTGCCTGATCGCCGGGCGGGAGCCGAACACCAGCAGGAACAGCGCCTCGCGGGCCAGCCGCTCGGCGTGCGCTCCGGCCACCACGGCGCGGCTGCCGGTGATGGCCACCAGCAGCCCGGTCGCCCGGTGCGCCAGCGCCGACGCGGCGGCCCGGGCCGCCGGCAGGTCGCCGGGGCCGGCGGTGTCCAGCCGGGTGCGGACGGCGGCCAGGTCCCCGTCCAGCGGCGAGGGGCCCAGCAATCGCGCGCAGCGCGCGAGGACACCCAGCGCCAGCGAGCCGTTGATGCGCAGGCCGGCGGCGTCCCCCGCGCGCAGCTCGGTCAGCGGGACGGTGTGCACCAGGCGATCCGCCGGCACCCGGTGGGCGCGCAACGCGAGTTCGACGGTCGCGCTGGCGGTGACCGCGACCATCGGCTGCGGGGTGGCGGCGAGCGTCGGGCCGGCCACGGCGTCGACGAGGACGAAGCAGACGTCGTCGTCCAGGTCCCGGGCGGCGACCAGCAGCACGTCGACGTAGCCCCACCCGGTCACCCAGGGCACCAGGCCGTCGAGCACCAGGTCGTCCCCGTCGCGGTGCACCCCGACCGCTGCGGGGCCGGGGCGGGTCGCGGCCTGCAGCGCCACGCCTCCGCGGCGCCGTCCGGCGCAGAGGTCGCGGAGGAACTCCGCGCGCAGCCCAGCGGGGCCGTCCGCGACCGCCCCGACCACGCCCAGGTGCTGGAGCCAGACGAACGTCGTCGCCAGGTCGCCCGCGGCGAGCGCCTCCACCACCGCCGCGACGGTCGCGGCGTCGGCACCGAGGCCACCGGCGTCCACGGGGCCGGTGAGCCCGTAGAGCCCGGCGTCCGCGAGGGCGTCGAGGTGGCCGCCGGGGACGACGCCGGCCGCGTCGACCGCGCCGGCTGCCGGGAACAGCAACTCGTCGGCGAGGGAGCGGGCACGGGCGACGGCGTCGGGCACGGGGACATCGTCCCCGGAGCGCCGGTCGCCGGGCGCGGGAGCCGCCCGGCCGCACCCCGTCAGTAGGTGAAGCGGGCCACCGAGCTGCGCAGGTCGCTGGCCATCCGGGACAGCTCGTCCACCGCCACCCGGGTCTGGGACAGCGCCTGGGTGGTGGAGTCCGCGGCCGTGGAGACCCCGGTGATGTTCTGCGCGATCTCGGTCGAGCCGCTGGCCGCCTCCTGCACCGAGCGGGACATCGCGTTGGTGGTCGCGGTCTGCTCGTCCACCGCCGAGGCGATGGTCAGCTGGAAGTCATTGATGCTCCCGATCACCTCCGAGATCTCGCCGATGGCCGCGATCGCCTTGGCCGTGTCGCCCTGGATCGCCTCCACCCGCCGGGCGATGTCCTCCGTGGCCCGCGCGGTCTCCTGCGCCAACTCCTTCACCTCGTTGGCCACCACCGCGAACCCCTTACCGGCCTCCCCGGCCCGCGCCGCCTCGATCGTGGCGTTCAACGCCAACAGATTCG
>JAOPWG010000385.1 GCA_025965775.1 Modestobacter sp.
AACCCCACGTACGAGGAGGTCTGCTCGGCGCGCACCGGGCACACCGAGGCCGTGCTGGTCGTCTTCGACCCGGCGGTCATCTCCTACGACCGCCTGCTCAAGGAGTTCTGGGAGGAGCACGACCCGACCCAGGGCATGCGGCAGGGCAACGACATCGGCACCCAGTACCGCTCGGCGATCTACACCCAGGGCCCGGAGCAGGAGGCGGCCGCGAAGGCCAGCCGCGACCTGTTCCAGGAGCGGCTGACCGCCGCCGGCTACGGCGAGATCACCACCGAGATCGCCCCCCTCGGCGAGTTCTACTACGCCGAGGGCTACCACCAGCAGTACCTGTACAAGGTGCCCAACGGCTACTGCCCGGTGAACTCGACCGGCGTCTCCTGCCCGGTGGGCCTGCCCGGCGTCTGACGGCCCCGGGAGGCGCGGACCGGGACCGGGAGCGCCGACGGCACTGAGCACCGTGAGCTGCGGCGGGGGAGGGCTCCGCGTGCCGTCCGGGCCGGGGAGGGCAGAGTGGGTGGCGTGTCCGCCGACCTGTTCGACCAGCTCCGCCGCGAGCCCGACGTCGAGGCGCCCGACCTGGTCGCCGTCGACGCCACCGACCGGCTGCTCCTGGACGAGGCCGCCGGTGCCCTCGCCGTCGACCCCGACCGGGTGGTCGTCGTCGACGACTCGCACGGCGCGCTCACCCTGGGAGCAGTGGTGCTGCACGGGGCGAGCGATGTCCGCGTGCACCAGGACCTGCTGGTCGGCGAGCTCGCCCTCGCCGCCAACGCCGCGCGGACGGGGCAGACCGGGTCGTTCCGCTCGCTCCCGTTGGGCCCCGAGCTCGTGCGCGGTGCCCGCGTGGTGCTGGCCAAGGCGCCCAAGAGCCTGGACGCGCTGCGCGAGCTGGCCGAGGTCGTGGCCTCCGGCGCCGACCCCGCGGTCACCCTCTACGTGGGCGGCCGGCTCAAGTACATGACCCGGGCGATGAACGACGTCCTGGGCGACTGCTTCACCGACGTGCACGCCACGCTGGCCCGGCAGAAGTCCCGGGTCCTGGTCGCCCGAGGCCCCCGTGCGGTGACCTCGTCGTTCCCGCGCTGCCGCGAGCACGCCGACCTCGGCGTCACCCTGTGCGCCCACGGGGCGGCGTTCGCCGGCGCGAAGGTCGACCGCGGTACCCGGGCCCTGCTGGCGGCCCTGCCCCAGGCCGCGCCGGAGGCGACCTCGGCCGTCGACCTGGGCTGCGGCACCGGCCTGCTCGCGGTCGCGCTGGCCACCGCCCGCCCGCAGCTGCATGTGGTGGCCGCCGACCAGTCGGCCGCGGCCGTCGCGTCCACGCAGGCGACGCTGGCCGCCAACGGGCTCACCGGACGGGTGGAGGTCCGCCGCGACGACGCCGCGGCCTCCGTCGCCGACGGCAGCGTCGACCTGGTGGTCTGCAACCCGCCGTTCCACCTGGGGGTCGCGGTGCACGCGGGGGCGGCCGAGCGACTCTTCGCCGCGGCCGGCCGGCTCCTGCGCCCCGGTGGCGAGCTGTGGTGCGTCTACAACTCCCACCTGCCGCACCGCGACTCGCTGCGCCGGCTGGTCGGGCCCACCCGGCAGGTGTCCCGCGACCCGGTCTTCACCGTCGCGGTGTCCACCCGGCGGTAACGGACCACGCAGACCACCCGGTCGGTTCACGTCCGGTGGTGCACGGCCGGCCCGGTCAGTGCGCCGGGCCGCCCCGCCGGTCCACCACCGGGGGCAGGTTGGACCACGGGAAGTCGATCCAGGCATCGGTGCGTTTCCACACGTAGTCACACCGGACCGCCGACCGGGGCTTCTCGTACACCACGGCCGACCGCACCTCGGCCACGTACCCGGTGCAGAAGTCGCGGACCAGTTCCAGCGTCTTGCCGGTGTCCGCGACGTCGTCGGCGACCAGCACGTTCGCCCCGGTCAGGTCCACGACGTCCAGGGTCGGCGGCAGCACCACCGGCAGCTCCAGGCGCTCGTCCACCCCGGTGTAGAACTCCACGTTCATCACGAAGAGGTTCTTCACGTCCAGCGCGTAGCCCAGCGCCCCACCCAGGAAGAGACCGCCGCGGGCGATCGACAGGATGAGGTCGGGCTCGAAGCCGTCGTCGGCGACCTGCTGGGCGAGCTCCCGGGCCGCCCGGCCGAAGTCCTCGTAGGTCAGCGTCTCGCGCTCGGTCGCCACGGCCGGAATCGTCTCAGAGCGCCGCCTCAGCAGAACCCCGGCGTGCCCAGCCAGGCGACCTCGGCCGGCGGCACGTCATCGCGCAGCACGCTGCCCTCGATCAGCCCGTAGGGCCGGTCGTCGGCGTGGTAGACCACCGGGCCGGGGCCCACCGGGTCGTTGTCCAGCCCGAAGGCCGACAGGTCCTGCAGGAAGTGGTGCCTGTTCGGCATCGACATCCGCACCTCCGCGACCGGAGGGTGCTGCTCCAGCACGGCCTCGCCCATCGCGTACAGCGACTGCTGCAGGGCGAGGGAGTGCGTGCCGGCGAAGGTCTCCAGCAGCGTCGAGCGCACGCCGGCGAACTGCACGTCGAAGTCCAGCTCCGTCGTCGTGTACCGCCAGCGGGCAGTGACCGCGGTGGCCAGGACCCGGTCCCGGGTCTCGGGCAGCGTCGTGTACCGGTCGCGGGGGAAACCCCAGAACTCCGACCCGGTGGTCTTGAGGACGACGAGGTCGGTGAGCCCGGCGAGCACGTGCCGGTCCCCGCCGTCCGCCGTCACCACCGCCGTCCGCACCTCGCCGCCGGCGCGCTGGAAGGCGTGGTCGTGCGGCTGCCCGCCGACGGTGATCCGGTCCCAGCCGTAGGACTCCACGGCCACCCGCGCGCCGGTGATCCACTCGTAGGCGCCGGCGAAGTGCCCGGCCAGCCGCAGCGCGAAGGCCTCCGGGGAGTCGACCCCGTCCCGGGCGAAGGCGAACACGGTGTTCTTCTGCGCGTCGGTGGTGAGCACGTGGGCGTTGTCGCCGGCGGTGTGCGCCGCGGCGAAGTCCCCGCGCAGGCTGGAGGAGACGTTGAGGTCCACCAGCGTGTGCCGCGGCGTCGACCGGTCGACCGCGACCACCCGGACCTCGGCCTTCCCGTACTGGTTGGGGCCGAGCACGATCGCCATGACGGGCACCTCTCCGATCGACGTTGCCGTGATGTTGCACGTGGAACCGGAGTCGCTGGGTGACGGTTTCCGCCGTCGAGCGACTCGCTTCAGCTGCCGCGGTAGGTGGAGTAGGCGAACGGGGACAGCAGCAGCGGCACGTGGTGGTGCTCGGCCGGCTCCCGGACGGCGAAGGTCAGCACGACCTCCGGGTAGAACGTCTCCCTGCCCTGGGAGGTGAACCAGTCCCCGGTGCCGAAGACCAGCCGGTGTACGCCCGCCCCCGTGGCGCCCTCGACGAGCCGGCAGCGCCCGACGGCGTCCGTCGTCCCCTCGGCCAGCAGGGCCTCCCCGGCGAAGAGCGCGACCACCATCCCGGCGGCAGGGCGGCCGGTCACCGAGTCCAGGACGTGGGTGGAGACGCTCAATTCACTGGCTCCGCTCCGGACTCGTCCCGCTCCTCGGTCGACGTCATGGGTCGCCTCCGCGGTCGTTCCGCTCCTCGCTCGCCGGCGCTCGCTGCGATGCTCGCTCCCGGTCGGCTCCCGGCATCTCCCTGCAATGCCCGCTCGCCCGTCGCCGTCGGGCTGGACACGATCCCGCGCACCCGCAGCCCGGTGATCTGCGCCAGCTGCTCGGTCACCTCGGCCCGTTCGTCCTCGGGGGAGTTGCCCAGCCGGCGGCCCAGCTCGGTGAGCATCTCCGCCGCCGACCGCCCGGCCGCGCGGATCAGGAACACCTGGTCGAAGCGCTCCTCGTAGGCCCGGTTGGCCTCGACCATCGCCGCGCGCAGCTCGGCGTCCGCGGTGCCCATCCCGCTCTGCTCGCGCCGCGATACGGCGGCCTCGGCCGAGGCGCCCTCCACCCGGCCCCCGATCCTCGGGTGCGCGGCCAGCGCCGCGGCCACCTCCGCCCAGGGCAGCGCACGGCTGACCCGCTCGGCCCGGGCCACCAGCGCGTCGGCGTCCGCGTACGGGCGGCCGGCGGCGACCTCGGCGGCGAAGGACGGCGCGGCGTTGCAGGCGCGCAGCACCTCCTCGGCCCGCTCGGCCGGCTCGGTGTTGAAGCGCTCCAGCGGGGTGTCCGGCACGGCTGAGAGGATGCCAGCCCCGCACCCGGACCCCCAGGGGGAACAGTGGTCGACGAGCGTGTCCTGACCGAGCTCGACCGGCGGCTGGCCCCGGTGGACGCGGTCCGCGCGGCGGCCTACCCCGGCGACTCGCGGGTCCGGCAGCCGGTGCACACCTGCTACGTCCCGGCCGACGCCGTCGTCCCCGGGCTGGCCGCCGCCTGGGGGGCCGCCGCGCTGGTCGCCCTGGCCGAGCACGGCCTGCCCGACCTCGGTCTGCCCGCGGACCTGGTCGCCGGCGTGCTCCCGCGGGTCCGGGCCAAGCTCGCCGCCGAGCCGGTCGAGGACCTACGGGTCGACGCCGAGGACGGCTACCTGGGCGCTCCCGACGTCGAGGACGACGATGTGCGGCGCGCCGCGGCGGTGCTGGCCGCCGAACCGGCGCTGCCGCCGTTCCTCGGGATGCGGGCCAAGTCGCTGGAGGGTCCGACCCGGCGCCGCGGCGTCCGCTCGCTCGACCTGTTCCTGAGCGGGCTGGCCGGCGCCGGCCGCGACCGCGCGGTCGTGACGCTGCCCAAGGTGACCGCCGTCGAGCAGGTCGCCGCCTTCCTGCCCGTGCTGGACGCCCTGGAGCAGGAGCACGGCCTCGCGCTGGACCTCGAGCTGCAGGTGGAGACCCCGCAGGCGGTCCTCGGCGCCGACGGGACGACGACCCTGGCCCGGATGCTGCACGCCGGGGCCGGGCGGATCACCGGGCTGCACTACGGCACCTACGACTACAGCGCCTCCCTGGGCATCGCCGCGACCCACCAGTCCTCCGACCACCCGTCCGCCGACGCCGCCAAGCAGGCGATGCTGGTGGCGGTGGCCGGCACGGGGGCTCGGGCGGTCGACGGCTCGACCAACGTGTTGCCGGTGGGCGGCACCGCCGCGGTGCACGCCGCCTGGCAGCTGCACGCCCGGCTGGTCCGGCGGGCTCTCGAGCGCGGCTTCTACCAGGGCTGGGACCTGCACCCGGCGCAGCTGGTCACCCGCTACGTCGCCACCTACGCCTTCTTCCGGGCGGCGTTGCCCGCCGCGGCCGCCCGGCTGGACGCCTACGTGCACAAGGTGGCCGGCGGCGTCCTGGACGAGCCGGCCACGGCGCGGGCGCTGGCCACCGTGGTGCTCCGCGGCCTGGACTGCGGCGCGCTGGACGGCGACGAGGTGGCCGCGGCTACCGGTCTGGACCGCGCCGAGCTGGACCGGCTGGCCGGACGGCGCTGAGCCGGAGCCGCCGCTGCCCCCGACCTCGACCGGGGGGCGGCGGGCCCGTGCGACACGTCGGTCCACTGCCGGGTGCGCACCGGCGACGGTGACCGAATGCCCAGCTCGCCCCCCGGACGGGTGACGCCCGCGGCGGGCCTGCCGGTGCTCTGCAGGGGGTGGGCGCAAACTGCACAGACAGTCGTTTGAGAATGCGACCAGTTGGCGAATGGTGTTGTCCCGTCGAGAGGTCCAGCCCGTGGTCGGAGGTCGTCGTCCCGGCTGGGCCGATCGCGTCCCGGGAACGGCCTGCGGATCCGCCATCGAATCCGCCCCGGCTGCCTGTGTTCGCGACCACACCGCGGCCGTCGTGGGGTCGGAGGCCGAGGCGCTGGCCGCTGCGGTGCCCTTCCTGGACACAGGCCTGACCGCCGGCGACCTCGTCGTCCTCTCCTGCCCGCCCGAGCGGGGGGCGGCCCTCCGCCGGGAGCTGGGCGTGCGTGCCGGGGACGTGCACAGCGACTCCCGGGTCAGCCTCCTCGACACCCGGGCGCCTGACGCCCTGCTGGCCGTCCGCCGGCTGCTGGAACGGGCGGCGGCCTCCGGGTCCGGCCGCATGCGCCTGGTGGGCGAGACCCGGTTCGGACCCGCCCCGCGTGACTGGCGGGAGGGCCAGCGCTTCGAGTCGGTGGTCAACACCCTGCTGGCGACCGAGCGGATCGAGGCGCTGTGCCTCTACGACCGTCAGGTGCTCCCGGCCGAGGTCGTCGACAGCGCCCCGGCCACCCACCCGTCGCTGCTCGTCGACGGCGTCGCGCGGGCCAGCCCGGCCTATCAGGACCCGGCCGACTACCTGGCGCAGCTGCCGCTGGCGCGGGAGCCGATCGAGGACGACGAACCGGTCTTCGCCGTGGACGACGCGCCCGTCCTGGCCGAGCTGCGCCACCACCTCGCCGCCGTGCTGGTCACCGTGGTCCCCGACCGCGAGCAGCGGGAGGACCTGCACCTGGCGGTCAGCGAGATCGCGGCCAACGCCTTCCGGCACGGCGTCCGGCCGGTCTCGGCCCGGGTCTGGGCCGCCGCGGACCGGGTGGTCTGCACCGTCCGCGACCGCGGCACCTGCTACGGCGACCCGCTCGCCGGCTTCCAGCCGGCCCACGGTGCCGACCTGTCCCGCGGTGGCATGGGCCTGTGGCTGGCGCGCAAGCTGTGGGACCACGTCGATCTGCTCCCCGGTCCGGGTGGGCTCACGGTCCGGCTGAGCTCCGCGCTGGACTGACCGCCGGGCCGCCGCTCAGGTCAGCTGCCGGACCACCCTCGCCGGGTTGCCGACGGCGAGCACCCCGGGTGGCGGCGTCCAGCGGATGGGTGGCGGCGGATGGGTGGCGGCGGATGGGTGGCGGCGGATGGGTGGCGGTGAGCAGCTGCACGTAGCGCGCGGTCAGCTCGGCGGCCCGTCGGCTGTCTCGCGCAGGTCGGGGTCGTCGGCCCGGTAGTCCAGGCCGGCCAGCATCCGGTCCTTCGACTCGCCCATGCCGGACGCCAGGGGCCCCAGGACGGGTACCTCATCGCTAAGGTGTGACCGATGATCGTGGTCACCGCCGCGGGCGGCTCCACCGGGACCGCGGTGGTGCGCGAGCTGCGCAGCCGCGGCCTGCCCGTGCGCGCGGTGGTCGCCGGCCGCGGCCCCCGACCGGAGCTGACGGCGCTGGGTGCCGAGGTGGTCACCGCCGAGCTGACCTCGCCGATGCAGTGGCCCGACGTCCTGGCCGGGGCCCGGGCGATGTACCTCATCTGGCCGAACTTCGACCCGGACGAGGCCGACGGTGCGCGGGCCCTGTTCGCCGAGGCGCGGCGGGCCGGTCTGCCGCGGCTGGTCTACCACTCGGTGCTGCGCCCGCAGGCCCGGGCGATGCCGCACCACGCGGCCAAGGACCGCGCCGAGCAGGCGCTGGACGCCAGCGGGCTGGCCTGGCGGGTGCTGCAGCCCTGTGCCTACGCCGACAACCTCGACGCCCAACTGGCCGACGTCGCGCGGACCGGCGTGCTGCGCAGCCCGTGGGGCCTGACCCGGGCGCAGTCGCTGGTCGACCTGCGCGACGTCGCCGCGGCGGCCGCGGTGCTGCTGACCGAGGACGGGCTGGACGGTGGGACGTTCGAGGCGGTCGGGCCGCAGCCGCTGACCGCGCCACGGCTGGCGGAGCTGATCGGTGACCACCTGGGCCGGGAGGTGACCGCGCAGGACGTCGTCCCGAGCGGCGCGGTGCCCACCTCCTACGCCGGGCGGTGCCGGCGGACGATGTTCGACTGGTACCGGGCGCACGGCTTCACCGGCAGTCCCCGGGTGCTCACTGCGCTGCTGGGCCGCCGGCCGCTCTCCTTCGCCGAGCACCTCGCGGGCCTGCCGGGGCCCGGGGAGGGCGCATGAGCCAGCCGACCGACGGCGATGCCCTCGACCTGATCCTGGCGCAGTGGGCCCGGGAGCGGCCGGACCTGGACTGCTCCCCGATGGGTGTCATCGGCCGGATCACCCAGCTGCAGCGGGAGGTCTTCCTCGCCCAGCGGGCCACCTTCGCCCGGCACGGGCTGGACGCGCCGTCCTTCGACGTGCTGGCAGCGCTGCGCCGGGCCGGCCCGCCCTACCAGCTCACGCCCACCGCGCTGATGCGGACCGCGCTCGTCACCTCGGGGGCGATCACCCAGCGGCTGGACCGGCTGGAGGAGAAGGGGCTGATCACCCGCGGGCGCAGCGACGCCGACGGGCGCGCCGTCGTCGTCTCGCTCACCGAGGCAGGCCGGACGGCGCTGGACGCGGCGCTGCCCGACCACCTGGAGACCGAGCGCGGGATGCTGGCCGGCCTGTCGGTCGAGGACCAGCAGCTGCTGGCCGCCCTGCTGCGCCGGTTCCTGGTCGCGCTGGGCCGGGTGCCCCAGGAACCCTGAACCACGCTCAGTCGGGGCCGGTCGCCGTCCGCGCGTCGATGATCGTGAAGCGGGGCCACAGCCCGCTCAGCTGCAGCGGGCGGGTGACCGTGCTGCCCTGCACGGCCAGCGCCAGCTCGATGCCGCGGGGCTGGCACATCTTCTGCAGCTGCACCAGCACCGCGATCCCGGCGGAGTTGAGGAAGGTCACCGCGCGCACGTCGAGGACGACCCGGTGCAGCGTCGTGCCGTTCAGCAGGAGGTCGGTCATCGCGCGGACCAGCGGGCGCCGGGCGTGATCGGTGAGCTCCCCGACGGTGCGGATCTCTGCGGTGTCGTCCTGCTGGGTGCAGGTCACCTCGACGGTGTGCACGGCGTCGTCGGCGGGCGACTGCGGCGCGCCGCCCGGAGAATACTGCTCCATACCGGGGGACTGCCCGGTCGGGCGCGGGTTCATGCCTGCCGGGGTACGGTTGAGTACTCAATCAGCTCATTCCAGGAGTCGCCGCGTGTCCCGTCCCGTCCTGCAGGTGGTCGCCGCCAGCACCCGTCCCGGCCGCAAGGGCATCGCCGTCGCCCGCTGGGTGGTGCAGCTCGCCGAGCAGCACGGCGGCTTCGACGTGGAGCTGGTCGACCTGGCCGAGGTCGGGCTGCCGGTCTTCGACGAGCCGAACCACCCACGCCTGCGGCAGTACACCCACCAGCACACCAAGGACTGGAGCGCCACGGTCAGCCGCGGCGACGCCTATGTCTTCGTCACCCCCGAGTACAACCACTCGTTCCCGGCGTCGCTGAAGAACGCATTGGACTTCCTGCACGTGGAGTGGGCGGACAAGGCAGCCGCGCTGGTCTCCTACGGTGGCGTCTCGGCCGGCCTGCGCGCTGCCGGCGCCCTCAAGCCGGTGCTCGCCGCGCTGCGCATGGTGCCGGTGGTCGAGGCCGCGACCATCCCGTTCTTCCAGCAGTTCCTCACCGACGACGACCAGTTCGTGGCCAACGAGCAGCTCGAGGCCGGTGGCAAGGCGATGCTCGATGAGCTGCTCCGGCTGACGACGGCGTTGCAGCCGTTGCGCGCCTCCGCCGGCTGAGCTGCACCCTGCGGGGTCAGAGGTGGACCGGCTGGCCGGTCGCCTCGAGCACGGACAGCCACAGGTCGCCGTGCGGGTCGACCTGGCTGCGGCTGCCGGTGGCCAGCGCGATCGGCAGGTGCACGAACCGGCCGTGCCAGCGGGCGACGACGGTCGCGGTCCGACCGGCCATGGCCGCATGCACCGCGGCCTGGGCCAGGCGGGTGCAGTAGACGCTGTCGTGCGCATTGGCCGGGACGCTCCGGATGGCGTATCCCGGGTCGACGTAACGGAGGCTGAGCTCCCGGCCGCCGTCCTCGACATGGGCGGTGATCCGGTCGCGCAGCAGGGCGCCGATGTCGTGCAGCTTCGCGTTCCCCGAGGAGTCCCGGGCCTCCGGCTGGTCGGCGAACAGCTCCTGCGCGGCCCCCTCGGCGACGACGACCACCGCGTGCCCCTGCCGGTCGAGCACCCGCACGACGTGCTCGAGGACCCCGAGGGGGCCCTCGAGCACGGTGGGCACCTCGGGGACGAGGACGAGGTCCACCGCCTCGCTGGCGAGGGAGGCGTAGGCGGCGATGAAGCCGGAGTGCCGCCCCATGAGCTTGATCAGCCCGACCCCGTGGTGGATCGACCGCGCCTCGGTGTGCGCCGCCCGGATCGACTCCGCGGCGCGGCTGAACGCGGTCTGGAAGCCGAAGCTGGCGTCGATCCAGGGGATGTCGTTGTCGATGGTCTTGGGGATCCCGATGACGGCGAGAAGGGCACCTCGGCGGGTGGCCTCGGTGGCGATCGCCTGGGCGCCGCGCAGTGACCCGTCGCCGCCGACGACGAAGAGGACGTCGATGCCCTGGCCGAGGAGGGTGTCGACCATCTCCGCCGGGTCCTGGTTGCCCCGTGAGGTGCCCAGCACGGTGCCGCCCTGGTCGTTCACGCCCCGGACCGTCTGCGGGGTGAGCGGGAGGGTGTCGGCGCCCCCGGCGCGGGTGAGCCCGCGGTAGCCGTTGCGGAACCCGATCACCGACGCGACCCCGTAGTGCCCGAACAGCTCCATGACCAGTCCGTGGACCACGTTGTTCAGCCCCGGGCAGAGCCCGCCGCAGGTGACGATCCCGACCCGGGTGCGGGGCGGCTCGAAGAACAACAGTCGGCGCGGGCCGCCGGGCTCGAAGGCCGGTAGCTCGTTGACGGGGAGCCCCCGCCGGACGGCCATGTCCAGGGTGTCGTCGAGGAGCACGCGGTCGGTCTCACCGACGTAGTGGACGCTGTCGTACCGGGCGAGCAGCCCGCCGTCGAGAGGTGAGGAGACGGTCGCCGGGCCCAGCGTGGGCACGGCGAGGTCGGCCGCGGTGAGGGTGAGCTGCGCACCGGTCTGCACCGCACCGATCGTGCTCCTCCTGTGTTCCAGGGGAGTGACGTCGGCGCTCGCCCTGTCCGGTCGTCAGCCCCGGTCGAGCAGCAGCAGGCTGTAGGCGGCCAGTGAGGGGCCGTCGGTGAACCGGCCGTCCCGGACCATCGCCCGCAGCTCGGCCTCCGGGACGAATGCGTGCCGCATGTCGGCCTCGGTCGCCTCGCGGGCGGTCGGGCCGGGGGTGAGCCCGGTGGCCAGCCAGACGTCGAACTCCTGGGTCGACAGACCTGGCGCCAGGTCCAGGTGCCCGAGGTGGCGCAGCTGCGCGGCGCGCAGGCCGGTCTCCTCGGCGAGCTCGGCCCGCGCGAGGTCGGCGGCCGTCCCGCTGTCGCCGGCGCTCCAGGTGCCCTGCGGGAACTCCCATGCCCGCCGGCCCAGCGGGTGACGGAACTGCTCGACCAGCCAGAAGCCGTCCCGCTCGGCGGGCAGCACCAGCCCGAAGTGCGGCTTCTCGACCACCCCGTAGACGCCGGTGGACCCGTCGTCCCGCTCGACCGCGTCCTCCCGCACCCGGATCCACGGGTTGCGGTACACCTCCCGGCTGCCCGTCGTCCGCA
>JAOPWG010000389.1 GCA_025965775.1 Modestobacter sp.
CGTTCTCGCCGCCGCGGTTGATCATGTCCTTGGCCCGGTCGACGATCCGCACGATGCCGTCGGTGATGGTCGCGACGTCCCCGGTGTGCAGCCAGCCGTCGACGAAGGTCTCCGCCGTCCGCGCCGGATCGCCCCAGTAGCCCGCCACCACGTTCGGCCCGCGGACCACCAGCTCCCCGGCGCCGGTGACCGGGTCGGGCCGGTCGATCCGCACGTCGTCGACCGGCGTCGGGAACCCGACCGCGTCGGCCTGGTCGGCGGCGTACTCGTGCGGCAGGAACGTGGCGATCGCCGTGGTCTCACTCAGGCCGAACCCGTTGCCCAGGCGGGCGTTCGGGAACGCGACCAGCAGCCGGTGCACCAGGTCCGGTGCGATCGGTGCACCGCCGTAGCTGAGCACCCGCACCGACGAGACGTCGGTGGTGGCGAGATCGGGGTGCCGCAGCACCAGCTCGTAGATGGTCGGCACGCTGGTCAGCAGCGTGATGCGGTGCGCGGGGATCGCGGCGAGGAAGGCAGCGGGCGTGAACCTCGGCATGACCACCGACGTCCCGCCCAGCGCGACCTGCGTCATCATCTGCGAGCAGCAGCCGGTGACGTGGAACAGCGGCACCGAGACCAGCGTCGCGTGGCGCTCGCCGGGGTCGCGGCTGAGCTCCCGGCAGCGGATGACGCTCTCGATCGTGGTCAGGAAGTTCTCGTGCGTGACCATCGCGCCCTTGGGCCGGCCCGTGGTCCCGCTCGTGTAGAACAGCGCGGCCACGTCGCCGTGCGCGGCGTCCGGGAGTTCTCCCGGCTCGCCGTCGGGCAGCGGCTCCCCCGGGTGCACGACGAACGCCGCACCGCAGTCGCCGAGCACGAACCCGGTCTCGGCCTCGCCCAGCCGGGTGTTCAGCGGGACGACGACGCCGCCGGCCAGGTGCGTCCCCCAGAACGACAGCAGCCAGTCCAGGCCGTTGCCCAGCCGGACGGCGACCCGGTCGCCCGGCCCGACCCCCGCGTCCCGCAGACCACCGGCCACCCGGCGCGCCCGGTCCCACAGCTGCGCATAGGTGACCGACGGGCCGCCGAGCTCGACGACCGCGGTCCGGTCGCCGAACCGCTCGACGGTGTCGCGGAACAGCGCGACGACGGTGCGCGGCAGCCCGGTGTACCGGCGGATGCCGTCGGGACCGGTCTCGGTGCCGCTGGTGTCGAACGGGCTCGCGGTGGCGCTGTCGGGCACGGCATCTCCAGATCGTCGGTGACCTGGTTGCCACCTCCAACCATTCTGCGCCGGACCGCCGGCCGGTCACCGACGGCCCCGCCCGGTCAGTGCGGGACGGCCGCCCGCACCGCCTGGGCCAGCAGCTGCTGCCCCTTCTCCGTGGGGTGCACGTCGTCCGGGAGCACGAGCCCGGCGTCGGTCGACGAGCCGGCGGAACCGGCGGCCGCCGGCTTGAACGCGTCGTACCCGCTGGCGACCACCGCGCCGTTGGCCTTCGCCGCGGCCGCGATCCCGCTGTCGAGCACCTGGATGCCCGCGGCGGTCCCGTCGGCGTAGTCCAGTGCGTAGTAGGTGACCACCACGATCGGCCCGTCGTAACCCCCCTCGCCCCGCAGCGTGGCCAGGATCGTGGACAGGTTGGTCTGCACGGTCCCGGTGAGGGTGCCGATCGCGGACGTGCACTGGTCGGCGGTGCTCTGCTGGCAGAGGAACGCGTCGTTGGCCCCGACCTGGACGGTCACCAGCCGCACGTCCCGGATGCGCTGCAGGGTGCTGACCGCGTACTCCAGCTGCGACTGGTCCGGCGCGGCGTAGTCGACGTGCAGCGGGTAGGCGGTGCGGTACCCGGCCGGCATGGTGGGGCTGTTCCGGCAGCCGTTGCTCTGCGCCGTGACGTCGGAGAAGCTCGCCGTCGTCTCCCCGGGACAGGCCGCGTTGACCACGTCCAGGCCGAGGCTCTCCCCCACCAGCTGGGGGTAGCCCACGAAGCCGGTGGGGTCCTGGTAGGCCTCCGCCGGCTCGCCGCCGCGGTAGCCGAAGGGCACCGAGTCACCCAGCGCCAGGTAAGTGCCGCCGTCCGCGGCCGGGCCGGCGCCTGCCGCATCGACCGACCCGCCGACCGGGGAACACGCAGCGAGGACGACGGCACACGCCGCCACCGACGCGGCGCGGGCTCCCCGGCGCACTCGGCGGGTCAGTGGGTTGGACAAGGTGGACCCCCAGGGCGTCGGCGGCGGTGCGGCCGGGCCGCGGGTGCAGTGGCCGTCACAGTAGATCGGGGCCCGCATCCGGGCGCGTACCAGGCGTGACCGCGCCGGAGCGACGAAGCTGAGCCGGTGACCAACGAGGAGAGCGGGTCCGGGTACGTCGAGCCCGACCGGGAGTACCAGCGCGACCAGAACTACATCACCGACCGGGTCACCTCCGACGGGTCCAGCAGGTGGCCGGTGGAGGCCGACCGCTACCGGCTGGTCGTGGCCCGCGCCTGCCCGTGGGCCAACCGCGCGGTCATCGTCCGGCGGCTGCTGGGACTCGAGCCGGCCATCTCCCTCGGCATCTGCGGCCCCACCCACGACGAGCGCAGCTGGACCTTCGACGAGGACCCCGGCGGGCGCGACCCGGTGCTGGGGTACGAGCGGCTGCAGGAGGCCTTCCTCGCCCGCGACCCGGAGTACCCGCGCGGCATCACGGTGCCGGCGATGGTCGACGTCCCCACCAGGGCCGTCGTCACCAACGACTACGCGCAGATGACGCTGGACCTCTCCACCC
>JAOPWG010000401.1 GCA_025965775.1 Modestobacter sp.
AGCCCCGAGGGCGAGCAGCGGTGCAGACCTCGGCGACCACGAGCGGCCCGCCCGTGGCGAGCACAGCTGGAGGTGCAATGAGCCACGGCGAGGCTGACCAGGTACGGCGGTGGCGTGAGCTGCTGACCAGTGAGCGGGACGCCGCAGCGTTGTACTCCCGGCTGGCCGGCATCGAGTCCGGCGAGCGTCGACGGATCTTCGAGGAACTCGCGGCGATCGAGCGGCGCCACGCGGGGCACTGGGAGGACAAGCTGCGGGGCGCCGGCGCCGACATCCCGCCGGCCGGAGGGCCGAGCCTGCGGACCCGACTGCTCAGCCTCACCGCGCGCCGCACCTCGACCGCCGCCGTGCTCCCCCTGATCGAGCGTGGTGAACGTGCCGACGCTGGCATCTACGACGCCGAGCCCGATGCGGCGCCGGGGATGGCGGCCGAGGAGCGCAGCCATGCCCGCACCCTCTCCAGGCTCAGCGACGGCTCCCGGCCCGCCCCCCGGCAACAGATCGCCCGCGGGGAGCCGTGGCACCGCACCGACCGCTCCGGCAGCCTGCGGGCTGCAGTGTTCGGTGTCAGCGACGGCTTGGTGTCCAACGCCGCGCTGGTGATGGGCTTCGCCGGCTCGGGTTCATCCCGCACCACCATCGTGCTCGCCGGGATCGCCGGCCTGCTCGCGGGTGCCTTCTCCATGGCCGCCGGTGAGTACGTGTCGATGTCGAGCCAACGTGAGATGTACCAGCGGGAGATCTCCTTGGAGGCCCAGGAGGTAGCTGAGAAGCCCGAGGAGGAGCGGGCCGAGCTGGTGCTGCTCTACCGCGCCAAGGGACTCGACCGCGCCGCCGCTGAACAGCTGGCGGACCACATCATGGCCGATCCCGAGGTGGCGCTGGACACGCTGGCCCGCGAAGAACTCGGACTGGACCCCGACGAGCTGGGCTCGCCGTGGTCGGCGGCGATCTCGAGCCTGCTCGCGTTCGCGGCGGGCGCCGTCGTCGTCGTGGTTCCCTACCTGTTCGCGGGCGGCACCGTCGCGCTGTACGTGGCGATCGGGTTCGTGGCGCTGGCGTTGTTCGCTGTCGGCGCCGGGATCGGAGTTCTCAACGGGCGCTCGTTCCTCCGCTCCGGGCTGCGCCAGCTGATCGCCGGAGGGCTGGCTGCGGCCGTGGTCTTCGGCGTCGGACACCTCATCGGCACGACGGTGTCCTGAGCCGCTCTGCAGCCGGCGTCCGGCACGTCCGGCTGCACGACGGAGGGCACACCGCCGCCACCCTGCTGCTGAGCGAAGGCATACCCCTGCGGGCGGTGATGGAGCTGCTCGACCACAGCCAGATGCGCACGACCACGGACATCTACAGCTACGCGATGCCGGCCCTGGCGCGCGAAGCGGCCGACCGGATGAGCGCCGTGCTGCCGAGCAAGGGTCTACAAACTGCAACCACGGTGGTGGTTGAAAGCGTGCAGGACGAAAAAAAGCCCTGACCCAGTCCTCCTGGTTCAGCTGGTCCTCGGTGAAGGTCATCGCGCCACGGTTGCCGACCTCGATGCTGTACGGGCCCTTGCCCGTCGGCACCTTGACGCGGGTCGTCCACAGGCCGCCCATGTTGTTGGAGGTCTGGTCGCCCGGGATGAGGAGCTGGCAGTCGCTGCCCAGCGGCACGGTGGTGAGCACCTTCTGCTGAACGTCGCGGACGACGACAGGGGTGTTCGCGTCGGTGTCGCTGTAGCCGCCCCCGCCACCGGTGCTGCAGCTGCTCTCCCGGTTGGAGTCGGTCAGCTGGAAGCTCACTGTCAGTCGTGGTCGGTGAGGACCTGCTCGAGGGCGTGCAGCGCCTGCGCGATGATGCCGGGATTGGTCTGCCAGTAGTACGGCAGGGCGATGAGCGCCTGGGAGAGCGCCCAGCCGCGCCCGCGCAGGCGCATGGCGTCGTCCGCTTTCAGCTCGGCGAGGAAAGTGCGGCGGCTGTCACCGGCGAAGAGGTTCCAGGCCGGCTGCAGGTCGCAGGCCGGGTCGCCGATGTTGAGCCCGCCGTAGTCGATGACGGCCGAGAGGCGACCGTCGACGACGAGCAGGTTGCCCGGCAGCAGGTCGCCGTGGACCCACACCGTGACGCCGTCCCCGACCGGCGCGGCCAGCGACTGCTCCCAGGAGCGCAGCGCGCCCGCACCGTTGATGCGGTTGCCCAGCTCGGCGATGGCGTGCCGGACGCCCTCGTCCCTTTCGCCCAGTGGACCGCCGCGGGTGCCGGGCAGTCGTGGGGGCGCCCCGGTGGTGTCGACGGCGCGCAGCGCCGTGATGAACGCGGCGAGGTCGACCGCGGCCTCCTCGAGGTCGCGGAGGGTGCCGTTGGCGTTCTCGCCGGGCAGCCACTCGTGCACCGCCCAGGGAAACGGGTAGCCCTCGTCCGGCTCACCGAGGGCTACGGGCGTCGGCACGGCCAGCGGCAGGTGCGGCGCGAGCCGCGGCAGCCACTCGGCCTCCTTCACAGCCTGCCCGCTTGCCCAGCCGATGCGCGGCAGCCGGACGCCGAGGTGCGCCCCGAGGCGGTAGATGTCGTGGTCGGTCCCGTAGGACGGGACCAGGGTCACGGGCAGGTCGGCCCACCGCTGGAACTGCCGGGTCAGCAGCCGGCGGACCAGGGCGGCATCGGTGTGAACCTCGTCGGCGTGCATCCTGGGTCTGGCGGCCATCACCGTCAGCGTGCCGGGGCGCACGGCGAGTGGCAATCGGATTTCCCGGTTGGGGTCTGAGGCCCCGCGGTGCCGGTCAACGGCCGTAGACGGAGAGGTGCTGGGTGCTGCACGCATCGAACGGCTCGCCGTTCCACCCGCCCCACCGGTGGTGCCGGCGAAGACCCGCGATGCGGGCCATGAGGTCCATCTCGCTGGGCGACACGTAGCGGGTGACGATCAGGTAGCCGCCCTGCATGACAGATTACGGCCAGTTCCCCGTCAGTGAGCGTCCACGACCCGGCGGCGCCCGCTCGGACCGGCACCGGCCGCCGCCCCGACTCCGACGCGTTATCTGCCACAACGTCCACCGCGTGCATCAGGGGCGGCAGCGGATGCCCTCGCGGTGGGCGATGCGGTAGGCCTCACGGCGGGCGCGGCGCCGGCGCTTGTGGAGGCCGGCACGTGGCGGTAGCCGACGAGCCGCCCGTTCTCGACGCGGTGGACCTCGACCTCCCACGGCAGGTCGACGTGCCAGCCGTCCGAGCAGTGCGTCTGGATGACGACTACTTCGAACGGGCCACGCCGGAAGCGGGCGCGGAGGCGACGCACGGCGCGCACGACCAGGGCCACGGTCAGCACCGCAGCCACGACTACCGCGACCACGGCGACCGTCGGCCATCCGTCCCAGCCGAGGAACCGAGCGGCGGGGCTGTCCGGGCTCACCGGGACTCCTGGAGGTACCAGCGGACCGGGTCGCAATCGGGCCAACGGGCGTCGGCAAGGGGGCTCACGGTTGGGCAGTGTCTCCACCGGGGCCGACAAGTTCCTCAACAGGCCGTTGGGCAGTTCTCCTGGCCGTCCTCTCGCCGCCCCCTTGACCCCAGTCAAGGGGGCGCAGTTACTCCGTCGGTTGTGACCAGTGAGCGGTCATGACCTCGACCGCGCGCTCGAGTGACATGCGGGCCACCTCGTCCTCCGGTACGCCGGCGACGTGGATGAGCTGGTGGACCAGGCTCGCCGGCAGCGCGTTCGCCGGCGTCTCGTCGGCGACCGGCCCCCGGTCGGGCAGCTTGCGCTCGTCGACGCAGGCCCAGAACTCGGGCTCAGTGACGTCGAGCTGGTCGCGGAGGATGTGCGACCAGGTCCGCGCGCCGTAGGTGTCGCTGTTGACCGGGTGCGAGATCCGAGTCCGCAGGATGCGGCCGTCGGGCAGCTTCAGCTCGTAGGTGTGGTGGTGGCCGGTTCTGCCGCGTGCGTTGCGGACCTGGTCCCAGCCCTCGATCTGGCAGAAGCGGTCGTGGTCGCGTCGACTGGCCGCCCCACCGCTCACGAAGAGACGAGCGCGCGGGCGGCGTCCTTGACGGCATCGGTGCGCCGGACCAGCCATTCGCGCAGCTGAGCGTCGTCGGAGAGCTCGACGAGCTCGACGAGGCTGCGGTGGCCGGCGTGGTTGGGAGCGGCGTGCAGCCGCTCGTTCCAGTCCTCGGCGTACTCACGCAGTCCGGCGATGAGGTCGTCGATGGCGTCGTCGAAGGTGTCGGCGTCGCCGTGCACCGGAACGCCGGGGATGAACGCGGCCCAGCCGCCGCCTTCGGAAACCACCACCGCCTCGGAGTGCAGCAGCCGGCGCAACTCGGCGCCGCGGGCGTCGGCGGTCAGCACCACGAACAGTTCCTTGTCCCGGGTGACGGTGGTGACGACGCCCTCGTGGGCGGCGTCCAGAACGCGGCGGAAGTGCTTGCGGGCATCGGTGAAGCTGTCGAAATGGCGCGGGGCCGCCATGCTGTCCTCCTCAACCTCGGGCATCCCCCCGAGGCCTTCGCCGATCACCCTGGGGCCTTTCCCCGGGCTCACGGTGTCCACCGTTGTCCAGCGTTGGCCACCGCTGTCCCCCGTTGTCCACCGTTGGCCGCTGTTGTCTCAGTGTGTCCAGGTACGTCAAGTACGTCAAGTACGCGCTTGTACCGCACTGTTGGCAGCAGTCGCACCACCCGCAAGGGGGGCACCCCGGCCCCGGGGACGGCGAACGATCTGCCGGGGCCTCGCGGATGGGCTGGTCGCGACTCCCGCCGGACCGCGCGCCCGTGCTCGTCGAGTTCGGCGTAGGCCCGCGGTGGGGCTGGCTCACGGGTCCATCGTGCCGCCGCGCCCGCTGCGAACCGGCCCTACCGGTAGCGGGCTCGCGGGCTCGTGCGAATGACCCACGTCCAGCCCGGCAGTTGCTCGAGCTGCTGGGTGCGCTCGCGACCGAGCTTCCCGCGCCGGTGCTGGACGCGGAGGCAGTGCGTCCTCGAACTGCGCCCGCCG
Organism: Modestobacter sp.; assembly: GCA_025965775.1. Taxonomy (GTDB): domain Bacteria; phylum Actinomycetota; class Actinomycetes; order Mycobacteriales; family Geodermatophilaceae; genus Modestobacter. The sequence continues at coordinate 4,973 of JAOPWG010000401.1, forward strand.
GTCGGCCTGGTAGTCCCACACCCAGCCGGGCAGCGCGGTGAGCCGATCGACCTGATCCCGCGGGAGCTTCCCGGCGCGGTGCAGCCGCCGCTGCCGCATCACCCACCGGCCGAGTGGGAAGCCGTCTTCCTGGTATTCGCTGGTCGGGCTGGCGTGCCTCTCCCGCTCGGCGAACCGGACCAGTAGGTCCAGCCCTGTCTCGCGGCGGTTCAGCGCAACCTGCTGCGGTGACCGTGGCGACCGCCGCGGCCGTGGCGCCGGCGAGGCGGCGTCCTTCGGCGGATGTGAGCCGGCTGGCCGCGCGGCCTGTCCCCAGGTCCAGCCGTGCAGCCCGGTGAGCAGGTCGGCCTGGACCTCGGGGAGCTGGCCGTCGCTCGGCGTCGGGGAGCACGGTGAGCAGGTGCGGCACCAGCGCCGCGACCAGCTCGTCGGCGGCCTTCGGCGGGCGTGGCGGCACCGGCAGGTCGTGTGAGTGGGTCGCCCGCAGCGGAGTCTCCCGCATCCGCACCACCGTCCAGCCGGCCCGGCGCAGATCGGCGGACTTGCGGGCGTCGTGCTCCTCGCGGCCGCGGTGGTAGTAGGAGCCGTCGAACTCCACCACCAAGCGCAGTTCGCCGACGGTGATGTCGGCTCGCCAACGGGCGTCCGCGGTGACGATCGTCTCCGGCCGCGGGTCGACGGCCAGCCCGGGCAGGGCGTGCGCGAGCGCCGAGGCGATCGCCAGCTGCTGATGGGAGGCGTCCCGGGGCGCACTGCGGGCAGTCGCCGTAGCCGGCTTCCACCGACCGGACCCGCTCCCCGACCACGGTGCGCCAGATGTGGCCGTAGGCGCAGGACCAGGTGACCGCCGATTGCTGCGGGCGGTGACCTGCTCGGCGGTCAGCCCGTGGTTGCGGGCCGGGTCGAGTTCAGTCGCGATCTTCGGGCAGAGCGTCGCCAGGCTGTTAGTCACCGACACCTGGAACCCGCGGCAACACGGACAGCCGTTCTTCTGGGCGGTGCGGGAGACCACCGACACCCGCCAGGCGTGGTCCGGGCCGCGGTCACAGCGCCAGGTGACCACCTCGCTGGTGCCGGCAAGCACCTGCTCGCGCCGGCGACCGCCGTTCCAGGTAGACCGGCCGCTTGAGCTGCCAGGCGACGCCAAGAACGGGCCAGGCGCACGGCGTCCTCGAAACCGATAGTGCGAAGGCACCCGGACCGGCGAGCCGACGGCGAGCAAGCCCGCCCCGGCGTGGGTCGCCGTCCGGGTGGTGGGCTCTCCTCGCCCGGCGCGTCGAACGACCTCCGGCTTCCCGGGGACTGCCGGTTTCGGGGATTCGAGCCGGACGGCGCGGTTCCTACGGTTGCACCACCGATTCACCGCGGTGGGCGGTGAGAACTCACTGCGGACCTGAGGTCCGTCCCGTCGAAGAGGAGCATCGAGGATGACTGCGACCGACCGGAACGCCGTCGACACGGTTCCTGGCCCTACCAACGTGGTCGGCGCCGGGGAGCCGGTGGTCGAGCCGCCCGTGCTGGGCGGCCCGGAACACACCGACTATTACAAGCTGGATGACCTCCTGACGGAGGAGCAGCGGGAACTTCGCCGACGCATCCGCGGCTTCATGGACCGCGAGGTCCTGCCGATCATCAATCCCTACTGGGAGCGCGCGGAGTTCCCGCACGAGCTCGTTCCCAAGCTGGCGCAGCTCGGCATCGCAGGTTTCCAGATCGAGGGTTACGGCTGCCCGGGCATGAGCAACGTGACGGCGGGGCTGGCCATCCTGGAACTGGCCCGCGGGGATCTGAGCATCTCCACGTTCGCCGGCGTGCACTCGGCGCTCGCCATGATGTCCGTCGCGCTGCTGGGCTCGGAGGAGCAGAAGCAGCGCTTCCTGCCGCCGATGGCGCGCCTCGAGAAGGTCGGCGCCTTCGGCCTGACCGAACCCGCCCACGGCACGGACGTGGTCGGCCTGGAGACGACCGCCCGCCGGGACGGCGGGTCCTTCGTGCTCAACGGCCACAAGCGCTGGATCGGCAACGGCACCTTCGCCGACTACACCATCGTCTGGGCGCGGGGCGAGGACGGGCACGTCGGCGGCTACGTGGTCGAGAAAGGCGCGCCGGGGTTCGATCCTCGCTTCATCGCCGGCAAGACGGCGCTGCGGTGCGTGCAGAACGCGCAGATCTCCCTCACCGACGTCCGGGTGCCGGCCGGGAACTGGCTGGCGGGCTCCCGCACCTTCCGGGACACCGAAGAGGTGCTGCTGGCCTCGCGGTTCTGCGTGGCCTGGGAGGCCATCGGCGCCGCCGTGGCCGGGTACGAGACCGCGCTGGCCTACACCCAGCAGCGCCACCAGTTCGGCCTGCCCCTGGCGAGCTACCAGCTCGTCCAGTACCGGTTGGCGCAGATGCTGGCCGACATCACCAGCATGCTCTGCACGCAACTGCGGCTCAGCCAGCTCCTCGACCAGCGCAAGGCCACGATGGCCCAGGTGGCGCTGGCCAAGATGCAGAACACGCAGCGCGCTCGGGCCATCCTCGCCGACGCCCGCGACCTGCTCGGCGGCAACGGCATTGTGCTCGACTACCACGTCGCCCGGCACCTCTGTGACATCGAGGCGATCGACACCTACGAGGGCACCGACACGGTGCAGGCGCTGATCGTCGGGCGCGACATCACCGGCCACAACGCCTTCGTCCCCGCGTCCCCTCACCGCTAGGGACCGGGCACCGCCCATCGCCCGCCCTAACGCCTCCCCTCCTAACGCCTCCCCTCCTGAACGAGAAATCCTCCGAAACCCCCGGAACGAGGAACTTCCATGGAACGCACCCCCCTGCTCGAGGGACTGCACGTCGTCGATCTCGCCAGCTGGATCGCCGGACCCGCCGCAGCCACCGTGCTGAGCGACTTCGGCGCCGACGTCGTCAAGGTCGAGCCGCCCGGCGTGGGCGACGCCTACCGCGCCTTCAGCCGCATTCCTCCCAACCCCCAGGTCGACGGTGCCAACTACACCTGGCAGCTGGACAACCGCAATAAGCGCAGCATCGAGCTGAACCTGAAGTCCCCCGGCGCCCGGGGCGTGCTGGAGCGGCTGGTGCGGTGGGCCGACGTGCTGGTGACGAACTTCCCGCCGCCGACCCGGGCCAAGCTGGGGCTGGAGTACGACGACCTCGCACCGCTCAACCCGCGGCTGATCTACGCCGACATCACCGGCTTCGGGGAGACGGGACCGGACGCGGGACAGCCGGGCTTCGACGCCACGGCGTACTGGGCGCGCAGCGGCCTGATGCACATGACCCGACAGCGGACGGCACCGCCGGCGATCAACGTGTTCGGCGCCGGTGACCATGCGACGTCGATCAGCCTCTTCGCGGGGATCATGACCGCGCTCTACCGCCGCGAGAGGACCGGCCTGGGGGCTCGGGTCACCGCCTCACTGATCGCTGAAGGGGCCTGGGGAGCAGGCTGCTGGCTCCAGGGCGTGCTCGCCGGCGCGGATGATCCCCAACCGGTCGACCGGCTCGACCCGCCCAACGCGCTCGGCAGCGTCTACCGGACCGCGGACGACCGCTGGCTGCTGCTGGCGTTCGCCAACGAGAACAAGGAGGTCCCCCTCTTCCTCAGGGCGGTCGGCCACCCCGAGGCGGCCGAGGACCCGCGCTTCCAGGACTCCCGCAGCCGACACTCCCACGCGGCCGAGATCACCGAACTGCTGGACAAGATGTTCGCCACCCGGCCGCTGGCCGAGTGGCGGAAGGCCCTGGACGCCGCCGACCTCACCTACGGGGTCGTCCAGACGCTCGAGGAATGTGCCGACGATCCCCAGTTCCTGGCCGATCAGGTGTTCGTGCCCATCGACGACGGCGACACCCGGTCCTACCTCACCATCGACAGCCCCGTGCGGTTGGACCAGGAGCAGAAGGTCCGGCCGCGCCCAGCCCCAGCCCTCGGGGAGCACACGGCTGCCGTTCTCACCGAGCTCGGCTTCGACCATGCCGGGATCGATGACCTGCGCACCGCAGGTGCGATCCCGCAGCGGTAACGGCCCCATCACCCCTGGACGACAAGGACCCGAGGGACCCACCATGACGGATTCTGCGGCCACGCACACCGCACCGGAGACCGACGACCGCACGGTGCACACCCAGGAACACGACGGCGTACTGGTGATCATCATCGACCGGCCGAAGGTGCGCAACGCCGTCGACGGCGCCACCGCCCGGGCGCTGGCCGACGCTCTCGACCTGCTCGACGCCCGGCACGACCTCGTGATCGGCGTCCTAACCGGCGCCGGCGGGACCTTCAGCGCCGGCATGGACCTCAAGGCCTACGCGTCCGGAGACACGCCGGTCATCCCCGGCCGCGGCTTCGCCGGCCTCACCCGATTCCAGCGGCGTACGCCGCTGATCGCCGCCGTCGAGGGCTGGGCCCTGGGCGGCGGCACCGAGATGGCGCTGGCCTGTGACCTCATCGTCGCCGCCCAGGACGCTACCTTCGGCCTCCCCGAGGTCACCCACGGCCTCGTGCCGCCCGAAGGGGGGATCGTGCGGCTACCCGAACGCCTCCCCCGCAACATCGCGCTCGAGGTACTGCTCACCGGCGACCCCCTGCCGGCCCGCCGAGCCGAGCAGCTCGGCTTGGTCAATCACCTCACCGCTCCCGGCGAGACGCTGACCCGCGCCGTGGAGCTGGCCGGTCGGATCGCCCGCAACGCTCCGCTGTCGGTGGCAGCGATCAGGCGCGTCGTGGAGGAGCGGTCGGGCCTCGGCGACCAGGACACCTTCCGCCTGCAGGACCAGATCGTCGCACCGGTCCTGGCCTCTCAGGACGCCCAGGAGGGAGCGCGCGCCTTCACCGAGAAGCGCCCACCCCACTGGCAGGGCCGCTGACGGCAGGGGCCCGCGGCCGTCCCGGCAATCGGAAGGAGATCGACATGGGCAACCTGGCGCGGAACCTGCTCGACGCCGCGGCCAAGGAAGGCAGCTGCCCGGCGCTGCGGATGGGTGACACCGTCCTGACCTACGACCGGGTCAGCGACGCGGCGGGGCGGGTGGCGGCGGGACTGGGGCGAGGCGTCACGCCGGGTGACCGCGTGGGCCTGGTGCTGCCGGACGTGCTGTTCCTTCCGGTCGTCTACTACGGCGCGCTGATGGCCGGGGCGGCCGTGGTGCCGATGAACCCGCTGCTCAAGGCACGGGAGATCGTCTACTACCTGCGGGGCTCGGGGGCTCGGCTCGTCGTCGCCACGGAAACTTCCGCCAGGGCCGCGGTCGAGGGCGTGGTCGGGGTCGAGGCCGGGGTCGAGGCCGAATCCCCGGACCACGGTGGCAGTCCCCGCCAGGCGTACGCGTCCGGTTGAACGAAAACCTCACTGCACACGTGACCGCGTATGCCACCGGCAGGATCCTGGTCCTGTCTGGTATCCGCTCGGAGCGGACACTGCGCACGCTCAACCGCGCGATCTCCTCCTGGCACGCGTCCGGCCGCTACGACCGTGTGCTCCTCGACCTCAGCACCTTCCGGGACGGGTCACCGGAACTCGCTGCGATCCTCGCCGACGACGCCCGGCGAGCGGCGCGGTCAGGACGAAGCCTGGACTTCGTTCCCCCGCCACGGACGGCGGCTCCACCGGTCACCCACGAAGTACCAGGGAGTCGACGTGATCAGAGCCCCACACCGCCAGCTCGACCGCCGCGCGACACTCTTCCAGGGTGTACCGGAGAACTTCCGGCACTCACGAACGCGACACTGGACGGCGTTTCGATACAGCGTCAGCGGGCGGTGCGCAGAGCCACGACCGGCACACGAGGTGGGCCGGCATATCGTCAGACGGACGGCTGCAGAATTGGCGCACCGAGCGCATGGCAGACGCGCAGCGCCAGCTCCACGTCGGACTCCCGGCCGTGGACAGGGCTGCCGATCGCCTCCTCCGCCTTGCGCACCCGGTACTGGACAGTGTTCTTGTGCACTCGCAGCAGCTCGGCGGTGGCCGTGTAGCTGCTGCCCATGGAGAGGAAGACCCTGAGGGTCTCGCGGAGCGCGGCCGCGTGCTCGTCGTCGGCGCCGAGGCGTCCCAGGATCTGCCGGACCCACCCCCTGGTGGCGTCCGCGTCGGCGAGCATCAGGGCGACCGGGCCGACGTCGGAGAAGAAGGTGACTCGGGTGCCGGGTCGTGCGAAGACGGCGACGTCTTGCGCGCGCAGCGCCTGCCGGTGCGTTTGCCGGAAGCCGTCGAGCCCGGGGACCGCATCGCCGACCGCAACCCTGGCGGTCGGGTCGTAGTCGTCGACAACTTTGCGCAGCACGTCCCAGGGGACAACGGTCCGCGTCTCCAGTGGCAACCACGACCAGGCGACCCCCTGGTCGCAGGGCACGAAGAGCGGCCTCCGGCACCCGACGGCCTCGGCGATCGCGGCGGTGAGCCGGTCCAGCCGGGTCAGACCGTCGCCGCCGAGGGTCGGTTCGGGAACCCACGCGACCAGGCCGAGGTGCTGCTGGCGTAGCCGGTAGCCGATCGACGTCTCGGCGGCGTCCACGCCGGCCGCTCCGCCGTCGAGCAGCTGCCGTACCCGGCCTGCGCGAGCGGCGGTCTGCGTGAGCAGCCACCGGTCGCGCTGCTCCTGGTAGACGACGATCACCCGCTCGGACACCCGGTCGATATACCGGAAGCTGAGCTCGAGCAGCCGCCGGGTGACCGCCACCGCGAGGTCGACGTCCCGGATCTGCCGCGCCAGCTCGTCCAGGCACGTGCCGAGGAACCGGCCGTGGCCCACGCGGTACGCCCGGACCAGGGCGTGCAGGGGCACGTCCCGCTGGGCCAGCCGCCGCGTGTATTCCAGCGCGGCGGTGGGAGCGTCGACGGTCTCCGGGACGATCCCGTGCTCAAGGACGTGCAGCAGGGTCGCGACGTTGGCCTCCACGCTCGCCGCGAGGAGGTTCACGACCACGTCGTCGCCCCCCAGCTCCGGGATGGAGAGGATCAGCTGCTCCCGCATCTTCTGGCTGACCTCGATCACCCGTACGTTGACCGCCGCGGCCACGCTCAGCAGCAGCTCATCGATGGTGGGGACGACGACGTCCACCGGACCATGCTAGGGAGCCGGGCCGGGCGAGAGCCGGGTCCAAGGTCCCACGTCGGAAGTCGGCTTCCTCGGTGACGGTCAGGCCACCCGCGGCTCGAGCCGAGTACGGAAGAAGCGGGCCGGATCGTCGGCGGCCCGAGCCGTCATGACCCGGCGGCGGAACGCCTCGGGATCCCGCTGGTTCAGCTCGACCAGGCAGCGCTCGGGCAACCCCTAAGCGCTGGGCTTCGCTCCGGACGGTCCGCGCCTGCAGCCGTACGCAGCTGACCCGCCCCCAGCCAGCAGAGCTGGGCGGTGCTGAACGAGGACAGGGACGACGCGGGCGGCCGTGGCACGAGCGGAAGGCGGTCTGCGGGCATCGCCGGAACGCGGACGCCCCTGTTCGGTCCGGTGTGCCGGTCCTCCGAACGCCGTCGGATGCAGGCGCCGGTGAGCGCCGGACGCCAGGAGCGGGCGCTGCCGACGGCGACGACGATGGCGACCATCTCGATCACCTCGATCGCGGCGGCGAGGAAGGTGGTCATGCTGACGCTGAGGTTCACTGCTGCCCCCCGAACGCGTCGGTCCCGTTCGCCCCGTCGTCCTCCATGAACTCGGCCGGATCACTGGCCGGCGGTGCCCTACGGCCAGCCACCGCGCGAAGCCGATCGGGTCACGTCCCACGAGCTCGTCGAGGACCTCCTGCCACCGCTGGACGAGGGCCTGACGCGTCCTCGGGTCCAGCTGATCGGCCAACGCCACAGTGGTCCGCCGCCACTCGCTCGCAAGAGCGGACGTCGGCAGCTGCGAGACGGGGACCGGTGATCGGTCGGGCCACAGCGGCTGCAGTCATGGCGCTCCGACCAGAAGTCCATGGCGCTCCGACCAGGCCTTCCCGACCGGCCGGGCCCACAGCAGCAGCACGACCGCCGCTACGACGGCGGAGCCCAGGCCGGCGATCGCGACCACGGCTCCGCCGGCGAGAACGCCCAGGCCCGCGACGAGCACGATGGCCGTGACCGTGATCGCGGCCGCCTTCCAGGCCGCGTCGGCGGCCGCGGCCCGTCCCTTGTCCGTGGCACCGGCCGCCGCGACCGCGGCGGCCACTGCGACCAGCACCGGGGCTGGCCCGTGGAGCACGACCGCACTGGCGGCGGCGAGGACCGCGCCGCAGAGCAGGCCCGGGGAGATCCGCGCGAGCCGCACGAGTTCACGCTTGGACACAGGGATCCTCCAGGAACACCCATCGAGACGGAAAGTGCCGCGGATCACCCGGGCGACTTCGGGTCAGCGGGAAGAGCCCACGGGTGAGCCGCGCGGACAGGTCAGCGCGAGACGGAGATCCAACAGCTCATCCAGCTGCGCCTCGACGATCTGATACGCGCGGCCCTGCGCGGCACTGGGGCAGCGACGGAACCGGCACCTGGCCACGATGAGGGTGGCGTAGGTGAGCTGCAGGCGCCGGTCGACGTCGGCGACGAGCTCGGAGACGTCGGCGCGGGAACCGGCCATGACGACCTCCTGCGATCGGGGGTGGGTGGAGCCGACCGTAGGAAGGGCGTCGATTGACGGGCATCCCGGAAATCGCCAGTCGGGGGTACCGAGCCGCACAACGCAGCGGCGGCGAATCGGTCTGGCGGACCAATGCGCCGTCCCGCAGCGGCTCCTACCGTCGCCCCGGACGACAAGCCTCCAGCCCGGAGGACGAGATCGGAGAACGACGCGTACACCGATGATGCAGCCCGGCAGATCCCTCATCCCGTCGCAGAGCCGCGTGGACACTGCCACCGCACCGCACCGCGACGGGGACGGGGACCGCCATCGCCCCCCATCCCTGATCGACCGCCGGGCCGAGCAGGCGGTGATCCGCGACCTGCTCGAAAACGCCCGGGCAGGCATGGGCGGCGCCCTGGTTCTCCGCGGTGACGCCGGGGTCGGTAAATCCACCGTGCTCGAGCAGGCGATCGAGTCGGCACCCGACCTGCAGATCCTCCGCGTGGTGGCCGTCGAGTCGGAGATGGCCCTGGGTTTCGCCGCCGTCCATCAGCTCATGCGTCCCCTGCTGCCGGCTGTGGAGCGGTTGCCCGAACCCCAGCGACGGGCGCTCGGCGTCTGCTTCGGCCTGGTCAGCGGCTCACCGGCGGATCCGTTCCTCATCGGCCTGGCGGTGCTCACCCTGCTCGCTGACGCCGCCGGGACCCGCCCGGTGCTGTGGGTCATCGACGACGCTCAGTGGCTCGACGACGAATCCGCCAACGTCCTCGGTTTCGTGGCCCGCCGGCTCCTGGCCGACCGCGTCGCGATGCTCTTCGCGGTTCGGGAGACCGCGGAACGGCACCCCCGGTTGCCCGGGCTGCCCGAGCTGCGGATCGCCGGCCTGTCGAAGCGCGACGCCAGCGAGCTGCTGGAGGCGGTGTCGGGCGAGCCACTCGAGCCGGACGTCGGTGAGCACATCGTGGCCGAGACCGGCGGCAATCCGCTTGCCCTGCTCGAGCTCGCCCGCGAGCTGACGCCGGCGCAACTGGCGGGACGGGCGCCGCTTCCCGAGCCGCTCCCGCTGGGACGGCGGCTCGAAGACCAGTTCCTGCGGTGCGTCCGCAGGCTGCCGCCGGACACCCAGACGCTGCTGTTGCTGGCCGCGGCGGACCAGCCGGGGGAACACAGTCGACTGTGGCGGGCGGCCGCCGAGTTGAGCATCCCGGAGTCGGCCGCGACAGCTGCCGAAGCGGCGGATCTGGCGGTGTTCTGGCCAGAGGTGCGGTTCCACCATCCACTCGTCCGCTCGGCCGTTTACCACGCCGCCGCCGCCGCCGAGCGCCGACAGGCACACCGCGCCTTGGCCGCGGCCTGCGATGCCGACGCCGACGTGGACGTCGACGTGGACGTGGACGTCGACCGGAGGACGTGGCATTTGGCCGCCTCCACAGCCGGATCCGACGCGACGGTCGCGGCCGAGGTGGAGGCGGCCGCCGAACGCGAGCAGAGCCGGGGTGGCTACTCCACCGTGGCCAGGGTCCTGGAGCGCGCCGCCCTGCTGACCCCCGACCCGTCCCGGCGAGCCGAACGCCTGCTACGGGCGGCCGAAGCGGAGCTGTCCGCCGGCGCCGTCGACCGGGCCGGCTCATTGCTCGCGCAGGCAACCCCGCGACTGCGCGGCCCGATCTCCCGAGGAGAGGCGATCCGGCTCGAGGGAAAGATCCAGCTCGCCGTCGGCCAGGGTGCGGAGGCCGCCTCGACGCTGCTCCGTGCCGCGCGGGAACTGCAGTCGCTCGACCCTCGCGCCGCCCGGGAGTCGTTGCTCGCCGCCGTCGAGGCCGTGCTCTACGCGGGGTGGACCACCCATCGGCCGCTCCTTCAGCAGATCGCGCAATCGGCCGCGGATCTGGCCGCGATCGACGGGGCCGACGTCCCGGCCCTCGACCTCCTGCTGCAGGCCTATGCCCGTCGCGCGAGCGCCGGCTACGCCGCGGCGGTGCCGGCGTTCCGGCGCGCGGTCGATGCGTTTCTCGCCGAGGACCTCGACGCCGACGTCGTCCTCCAGCGGTCCCTGTTGGCGATCACCGCCGCCGCGGAGCTGGCGGACGTCGGCACGGTAGACGCGCTCGCCACGCGCTGGGTCCGGCTGGCCCGCGCCACCGGCGCGCTCACCATCCTCCCGCTCGCCCTGGCCATCCGGGGTGCTTTCGCCGATGTTCCCCGCGGGCGACTCGCGGACGCCGCTGCGGCTGCGGCCGAGAGCTGTGAGCTCGCACACGCGACGGGTAACCCCCGGGTCGCCGGAGCGGCCCGGAACGGGGACCTGCTGACCCTCGTCTTGAGCGGCCGCGAGGCCGAGGCGCGGGTCACCGCCACGAGGATCACACGGGAGGCGACGGCCGCGACGCCGATCTTCGCGGCGTACGGCCTGGGCATCCTGGAGCTGAGCCTCGGCAACTACGAGGCGGCTGCGGCCTACCTCGACAAGGTCTGCGAGGGCGACGTCCCGGTTATCGGCACCTCCGCGCTGCCCGAGCTGGCGGAGGCATACGCCCGCCTCGGCCAGCGCGAACGGGCCGAGGCCGCCGTGGAGCGGTACGCGGAGCGGGCGCTCGCGACCGGTACGCCCCTCGCCAGGGGCCTGCTGTCACGGTCGCAGGCTCTTCTGGCCGACCCCGGCAAGGCGCGAGACGGGTACGAGGAGGCGATCGAGCTGCTCTCCGGGTCCCCCGCCACGCTCGAGCTCGCCCGTGCGCACCTGGTGTACGGCGAGTGGCTGCGCCGGCAACGACGGCGGCGTGAGGCGCGCGACCAGCTGCGCACGGCGTTCGAAATGTTCGACGCGATGGGGGCCGACGGCTTCGCCGAGAGAGCCGGGGTCGAGCTGCGGGCCACCGGCGAGCGGGTCGGCAGGCGGGACGTGGGTGCGCCCGAGGAGCTCACCCCTCAGGAGACACAGATCGCCGCGCTCGTGAGCCAGGGAGAAGCGAACCGGGAGATCGCCGCCCGGCTGTTCATCAGCCCCAGCACCGTCGAGTACCACCTCCGCAAGGTGTTCCGGAAGCTCGGCTTGACGTCCCGGACCCAGCTCGCGCGCAGGATCCTGGACGAGGACATCTCTCCATCGATCCCTACGCCGCGGTCGACCACCCCGCTGTCCGCGCGCGGCGCGTAGGGCCTCGCGCGCGGGCGGCCGGTTCAGGCCAGGTCGACGACCAGCGCGGCGACCGCGAGCACCGCGATCGCGGCCACGGACACGGTGGCCACCACCCGGAACGCACTGCGATTCGCCGCGGCGCCCAGCACGCTGCGCCGTTTGGCCAGCACAACACGAAAGTCAGCAGCACCGGCGTGATCAGTCCGTTGAGCACCTGCATGCTCACCACCAGCGAGACCAGGTTGCCCGGTGCCACTGCCAGTGCCGCACCGCCGACGAGCTGGATCGTGAACAGTCCCTAGAACAGTGGCGCCTGCCGGAGCGACGCGGACACCGAACGCTCCGCGCTCACTGCCTCGGCGACGGCGTGCGAGCTGGACAGGGGGACGACGACCGCCGCGAGCAGGGACGCGCCCAGCAGACCCACGGTGAACCGCGGCGGCGTCGGAGAGGATCGCCCCGTTGACGGCGTCGAAGCGTTCGGCCGGGTACTGCTGCGGGCCGATCTTCCTGTCCACCACCACAGAGCTCACATAGAACTGCATGTACGGGCTGATCGTCGTCCCGATCAGCGCCACCGCGACCAGCAGAAATGCGCTCGTGTGCGGGAACTGCGGCGTCAGGGGGTCCCGGGCGACCGCCGCCCGTCGGGATGCCCGAGGAAGGCCGCGACGGGATAGGTCAGGAACACCAGGGCCAGCCCGATGGCGACCCGCTCGGCGCGCGAGTACGAGCCCAGCACGGCGATGACCCACAGCACCGCGGCCGCGATCGGCACGGACACCGAGCGGCAGGCCGAGCAACTCGCCGGCCGCGCCGATTCCGGCGAACTCGCTGAGGGTGAGGGCGCCGTTGGCCACGACGAGCAGGGTGAGCGCCGCCGTCGACGCCCGGAGCGGAAACTGCTCCCGGAACAGCGAGCCCAGCCCCTGACCGGTGTAGGCCCCCAGGCCGCGAGCACATCTCCTGGATGACCACGAGCCCGACCGTCACCAGGACCATCAGGAACAGGGTCCGGTAGCCGAACTGGGCTCTGGCGCTGGCGTAGGTGAGGATGCCGCCGGCGTCGTTTCCGGCGTTCGCTGCGATGAGCCCCGGGCCGAGCAGCCAGGCCGGCGCCGCGATCCTCGTCAGACCCGGCGGCGGGTCCGGGGGGCGCTGTCGGTGGTCACGACGACCGCTCCCGCCCGAGTTGCGCGGCGAGTTCGCTGCCCGAGCGGGCGGGCAGCCGGCCGAGCAGTGCGTCGAGATCGGCGGGCGGCAGCGCACGAAGACGGGCCACCCCGCCATCCAGCAGCAGCGTGGCGCCGGTCTTCCCCGCCCGGTGCCCGCCGAACGCGACCACCGAATTCCAGTCGTACACCCGGTCCTGCGCGACCACCCGACACAGGGGCGCCGGGCCGACGCGGCGGAGCAGCGTGCGCAGGCTGACGTCGACCCCGACGAGCCGGAGGCCGTCGGGGCGATCGGCGAGCAGAGGTCGGAGACGCGGACGACGTTGACGCCGTCGGTGTCGACCAACTGGTGGTCGAGCACGTCGGGGACGAGCGCGACGAGATCGGGCGCGCGCCGTGGCTGCGTGCCGGGAGCGGGCCGGCCAGGTCACGCCGTCCTGCTCGAGCCGGGCGACGGCGTCGAGGGGCACGTAGTGCCGGGCGCGCCCGGCACGGACGATAACGGCCACCGCGGACGGATGGGCGGAGCCGCTCCCCCACCGCACGACCACGTCGGCGAGTCGCCCGGCGACAGCCTTCGTGCCGTCGCGCACGGGAACGCCGGCGAGGCCGGCAACCGACAGCGCACCCGGGTCTCGCACCGGTCGGCGGGACCTCCGGGAAGCAGGCAGCGGGCGGCGGTGCGGCCTCGGGCCCAGGCGCAGCGCACCGTAGGTCATGGTCATCGGCTCCCTTCGGTCCTCGAATCGCACTCGTCATCCCGCGAAAGCTAGGAAGGTGCACGGTCGGCCGGCATCCGCGAAATCCGTGGTCCCGCAGATGCACGGGTTGACGCCGCGGCTACCGCCCGGCTTCGGTCCCGCGATGCAGGGCGGCTGCGAGCGGACCACCACCGGTTTCCGGCGCCGGACCCGGACTACGGACTTCGGTGATTCGGGGCGACCGTCGCCGTTCCTAACTTCGCCACATCGATCACCGCAACCGGCGGTGATCAGCATCGAGGGGAAGTCCATGAACGACCAGGAACTGGTGGCCAACGTCATCGACGAGCTGTTCTGGGACCCGAAGATCGACACCGAGTCGATCGCGGTGAGCGCGAACGCCGGCGTGGTGACGCTGCGCGGAACGGTGGGCAGCTTCCGCCAGAAGCGGGAGGCCAAGAAGGCGGCGGAGCGGGTCCGGGGGGTCGTGTCCGTCGACAACGAGATCGACGTGGAGCTCATGGGCGAGCAACGCCGCGAGGACGCCGACCTGCGCGGCGACGTCCTGCAGGCGCTGATGCTGGACTCCCTGGTCCCGACCAGCGTCGACGCCTGGGTCGAGGACGGTGTCGTCACTCTCACCGGAACGGTCGATTGGCAATACCAGCGCGACGGGGCGGAGTCCGTTGCCGGCAACCTGCTGGGAGTCGTTGCGATCGAGAACGACATCTACCTCGCCGACACGACGCCGAGCCCGGGTGACGTCGAGAAGAAGATCAAGAATGCGTTCTCGCGGAACGCCAGGCTCGACGCCAACACGCTCACCGTCGCCACCTCGGACGGCACCGTCACGCTCAGCGGGCAGGTCCGCTCCTGGGACGAGCACGACGCCGCGGTCGCCGCGGCGTGGGCTGCCCCAGGCGTGAAGTCCCTCGACGACCTGCTCACCATCGCCTACTGAGCGACGCCGGGAAGGATCGCAATGTCTCTCTCCTCATCCCTGCGCTGGCAAGGACTGCTGGCGATCGTCATCGGCATCGTGTCGGTGGCCTGGCCGAACATCACCGTCGGCGCGTTCGTCGTCCTGTTCGCCCTCTTCGCCTTCATCGCTGCGTTCAGTGACGCGGCGCGGACGTTCGCCAGCGACCGTGCCGGCCCCGTCGTCGGCTGGTTGCTCCTGGCGCTGCTGTCCCTCGCGGCGGGAGTGGTCGCGCTGGTGTGGCCGGGGCTCACAGCCCTCGTCCTCACCATCTGGATCGCGGTCTGGTCCTTCGTCACCGGCATCGTCGAGGTGGTGATGGCCTTCGGCCAGGACGAAACGGCCGGCGGGCGGGCGATGTGGGCCCTCGGCGGCCTGATCTCCGTCGCGCTGGGGATCGTGCTGTTCATACGGCCCGACATCGGGGCCGTCTCGCTGGCGACGGTCTTCGGCTTGTTCAGCATCGTCTACGGGATCAGCGCGCTCGTCCTGTCCACCCGGGCCCGTGAGGCACGGACCGCCGCACAGCAGCTGATCGGCTCGTCCGTCTGACCGCCGAGCGCGGCCGGCCTCCCCTGCCCCCGCGAGGCCGGCCGCGCTCCCCACTCGAGAAGGACCCATGAACAGCCACGGACCCAGCCCGGGGTCCCCGCTGGCCGTGACCGTCCGGCTGAACGGGAACCTCACCGCGCAGGTCCGGTCGGACGGCGCCGGACGGACCCTCGTGGTGCACGGCATCCGCTCGGCACGGACCCTGCGCCACCTCAGCCGCGCCATCGGCTCGTGGCACGCGTTCGGCCGGTACGACCGCGTGCTGCTCGACCCCAGCGCCTTCTCGGATGCCTCACCGGACCTCCACGCCATCCTCGCCGACGACGTCCGGAAGGCAGCCGCGGCGGGCCGATGCCTCGACTTCGTCCCCCTGGGTGCGCTGGACGGTCAGGCGCGCGGCACCAGCGAGCCGACGTGATGGCAGATTCGCATGGCCCCGGTCAGCGCCGCCAGCGTCCGCCGATGACCCACGATGCATCCCAGCCGACCGCTCTTCAGTCCGCCCGACGCGGATGGCGGAGCGCTCCAGCAGGCGTCCATCTGCTGGTCTCCCTCCTCGCCGGCGGCATCGGCGGCGGCGTCACGGCGCCCCTGCTGGGGTGGGCCACCGCGGGGCTGA
>JAOPWG010000144.1 GCA_025965775.1 Modestobacter sp.
TGGCTGACTCGACCGGGTTCCTCAAGTACGACCGGGCGCTGCCGCCGCGCCGCCCGGTCGACCTGCGGCTGATGGACTGGAAGGACGTCTACCTCGACCGGGAGAACGGTGAGGACGCCGTCTTCCCCGTCTCCGCGGTGCGGGAGCAGGCGGCCCGCTGCATGGACTGCGGCATCCCGTTCTGCCACCACGGCTGCCCGCTGGGCAACCTGATCCCCGAGTGGAACGACCTGGCCCGCCGGGACGACTGGCGTGACGCCATCGAGCGGCTGCACGCGACCAACAACTTCCCGGAGTTCACCGGGAAGCTGTGCCCGGCGCCCTGCGAGGGCGCCTGCGTGCTGAACCTGCAGGACTCCCCGGTCGCGATCAAGCAGATCGAGTTCGAGATCATCGACCAGGCGTTCGCCAACGGCTGGGTGACCCCGCAGCCGCCGCAGGAGTTCACCGGCAAGAAGGTCGCCGTGGTCGGTTCGGGCCCCGCCGGGCTGGCCGCCGCCCAGCAGCTCACCCGGGCCGGGCACGAGGTCACCGTCTACGAACGGGCCGACCGGATCGGTGGCCTGCTCCGCTACGGCATCCCCGAGTTCAAGATGGAGAAGCGCTACCTGGACCGGCGGCTGGACCAGATGCGCGCTGAGGGCACCCGGTTCGTCACCGGTGTCGAGGTCGGCGGCTCGGGCTCTGCCGATCTGTCGGTCGAGCAGTTGCGGGAGGAGTTCGACGCCGTCGTGCTCGCCGGCGGGGCGACCGTCGGCCGCGACCTGGGGGTCCCCGGCCGTGAGCTGGCCGGCATCCACCTGGCCATGGAGTTCCTGCCCTACGGCAACAAGCAGGCCCTCGGCGAGCTCGATGAGCCCCCGATCAACGCCGCGGGCAAGCGCGTGGTGATCATCGGCGGCGGCGACACCGGCGCGGACTGCCTGGGCACCTCGCACCGGCAGGGCGCGGCCTCGGTCGCGCAGCTGGAGATCATGCCGGTGCCGCCGGACAAGCGGGGTGCGACCAACCCGTGGCCGACGTACCCATTGATCCTGCGCGTCTCCAGCGCCCACGAGGAGGGCGGCGACCGCCTCTACTCGATCAACACCGAGCGCTTCCTCGGCGATGAGCAGGGCAATGTCCGGGCGCTGCTGGTGCACGACGTGGAGATGGTCGGCGGGAAGTTCCAGAAGGTCGAGGGCACCGAACGCGAGCTGCCCGCCGACCTGGTGCTGTTGGCCATGGGCTTCACCGGTGCGCAGCGCGAGGGCCTCATCGAGGGGCTGGGCGCCGAGGTCGACGGGCGCGGCAACGTCGTCCGCGACGCGGAGTTCATGTCCACCGTCCCCGGCGTGTTCGTCAGCGGCGACATGGGCCGTGGTCAGTCGCTGATCGTCTGGGCGATCGCCGAGGGCCGGGCAGCGGCCGGCGCGGTCGACAACTGGCTGACCGGCAACTCGATGCTGCCCCGTCCGGTGACGCCGACGGCCGTCCCGCTGCGCTGACCGCCGGCACGGACGGCCCCGCGGAGGGCCGTAGGACGTCTCGGACGACTGCGCCTCCTGTGGGGGACACGACGGACCCGGTCCCTCGTGTCCCCCTGGGGCCGGACTAGTTTTCTGGTCATGTCTCGCCGTGCCAAAATCGTTTGTACGTTGGGGCCGGCAACCGGCACCCTGGAGCAGATCACCGCCCTGGTGGAGTCGGGCATGGACGTCGCCCGGCTCAACTTCAGCCACGGGAAGCACGCCGACCACGAGGCCGCTTACCACATGGTCCGGCAGGCGTCGGACAAGGTCGGTCGCGCCGTCGCCGTACTGGCCGATCTGCAGGGCCCCAAGATCCGGCTCGGTACCTTCGCCGACGGCCCGGTCACCTGGGCCACCGGCAGCCGCGTGTGCGTCACCGTCGAGGACGTCGAAGGCACCGCGGACCGGGTCTCGACCACCTACAAGGACCTCGCCAACGACGTCCGGGTGGGTGACCGGCTGCTGGTCGACGACGGCAAGCTCGCGCTGACCGTCGTCGAGGTCGACGGCCCGGACGTGTGGTGCCTGGTCGTCGAGGGGGGCCAGGTCTCCAACAACAAGGGCCTGTCGCTGCCCGGCGTGGCCGTCAGCGTCCCGGCGCTGTCGGAGAAGGACACCGAGGACCTGCGGTTCGCGCTGTCGATGTCGGTGGACTTCATCGCACTGTCCTTCGTCCGGCACCCGCGCGACGCCGAGCTGGTGCGCGAGATCATGCGCCAGGAGGACGTCGAGATCCCGGTCATCGCCAAGCTGGAGAAGCCCGAGGCGGTGGAGAACCTGGAGGCCATCGTGGAGGCCTTCGACGGGATCATGGTGGCCCGCGGTGACCTCGGGGTGGAGCTGCCCCTCGAGCAGGTGCCTCTGGTCCAGAAGCGGGCCGTGCAGGTCGCCCGCGAGCGCAACAAGCCGGTCATCGTGGCCACCCAGATGCTCGAGTCGATGATCAGCGCCTCCCGCCCCACCCGCGCGGAGGCCTCCGACGTCGCCAACGCCGTCCTGGACGGCGCCGACGCGGTGATGCTGTCCGGCGAGACCTCGGTCGGGAAGTTCCCGATCGCCGCGGTGCGCACGATGGAGCGGATCATCGACGCCGTCGAGTCCGACGAGCTCCGCGTCCCCGATCTCAAGCGGGCCTCCCGGTCGCGCTCGGGGGCGATCGTGCGGGCGGCCAAGGACGTCGGCGAGGCGATGGAGGTCTCCGCGCTGGCCGCCTTCACCTCCACCGGCAACACCGCGCAGCGGCTGGCCGCGCTGCACACCAAGCTGCCGATCCTGGCTTTCACCACCGACGCCCGGGTGCGCAGCCGGCTCGCGCTGTCCTGGGGCGTGGAGACCTTCCTCGTCCCGGCCGTCACCCACACCGACGAGATGGTGCTGCAGGTGGAGAAGGCGATGCTCGACCTCGGACGGATGGAGCACGGCGAGCTGGTGACGATCGTGGCCGGCAGCCCGCCGTCGACCGCGGGCTCGACGAACGCCATGCGCGTGCACCGGCTCGGCGGCTACGTGTCTCCGCCGCCGCCGCTGTCCGCCTCCTAGCAGCAGTCGCGCAGGAGCGGCGCGCCGCTCAGGACCCGGACGGCGGGAGCGGAGCGCCGCCGACGATCATCCGCCCGAGCAGGTCGGTCATCTGCTGCCGGGACAGCAGGGGCGCGCCGGGCGGCTGCAGGTGCTCGCGCTGCACGGCGAGGGGGAGCGCCGGGGCGCGGTCCTGTGAGGGAGCAGCCTCCCGGGATCGCTGCGGC
>JAOPWG010000405.1 GCA_025965775.1 Modestobacter sp.
GCTGAGCCCCGCGGCCGCTGAGCCCCGCGGCCGCTGAGCCCTGCGGCTCGAGCCCGACATGGCTCCGCGGGCTCAGGTGCGGCGGACCGGCGGCGGCTCGGGGTCGGTGAGCCGCGGGCCGTCCATCAGGCTGCCGGCCTGCTTGACCCGCCGCAGCACGGTCGAGGTCTCCAGCGTGTGCACCGGCAGCGAGCCGACCTGCTCGGTGAGGAACCGGTAGAGGTGCGCGGTGTCCCGGCAGATCACCGCCACCACCAGGTTCGCCGGCCCGGTGAGCACCGCGGTGTAGGCGGTCTCCGGTGCGCGGGCCAGGGCCTCGCCGACGGAGGCGATCGCCGCGGGGGCCACGCCGAGCCACAGCAGCGCGTTGACCGGATGACCCAGCTGCTCGTTGGCGATCTCCAGGTCGAAGTACAGCAGTCCGGCGGCGCGCAGGGCCTCCACCCGGCGGGCGACGCGGCTCTCCGACCAGCCGGTCACCGCGGCCAGCTCGGCGTAGCTGAGGCGTCCGTCGGTGGCCAGCGCGGCCAGCAGGGCGTCGTCGTCCGGCTCGGCCGCCATCAGGGTGGCCGGTGGCTGGGGCGCCGGTGGCGTGAGTGCGGTGATCTGGTCGTCGTCCAGCGGGTCCTCGAAGCCGGTCCACTCGAAGGGCCCGCCGACGTAGGCGTGCAGCACGGAGAGCGCCGTCAGGTCGATGACCTGCACCGTCCGGGGCAACCGGTCCAGCAGCAGGGCGTCGCGCTGGCGGGCGCTGCGGGGCCGGGTGGAGCAGGTGATCTCCGCACCGCCGGCGGTGAGGCTGACCCAGGACACGTCGGGACGGCGGGCCAGCGCCTCGGCGACGGCGCCGGCCGCGGCCGGCTGCACCCGGACCCGCACGAACCAGCTGGGCTCGGTCGCCTCCGGCGCCGTCAGCCCCAGCACGCGCACCACGCCGTCGGCCCGCAGCCGGCGCCAGCGGCGGGCCACCGTCTGCTCCGAGACACCCAGGACGGCAGCCACCCGGCTGAACGGGGCGCGGCCGTCGACCTGCATCGCGTGCACGATCTGCCGGTCGATGCGGTCCACCACAGGGAGGATCCTGCACCACGGGTGGGGGTGCGATGGAGGATCGCGTCACGCAGAGGCCTCAGGGGGCCCAGTCGCCGCAGTCGTGCCGCAGGGTGGGCGGATGCGCAAGTGGTTGCCGCTGGTCGCGATCTGCACCGGCACGTTCATGCTCCTCATCGACGTCACGATCGTGAACGTCGCCCTGCCCGAGATGGCCACCGACCTGGGGACGTCGTTCAGCCAGCTGCAGTGGGTGGTCGACGTCTATGCGCTGGCGCTGGCCGCGCTGGTGCTGGGCGCCGGCTCGCTCGCGGACCTGTTCGGCCGCAAGCGCCTCTACCTGATCGGCCTGGTGCTGTTCGCGCTCGCCTCGCTGGCCTCCGGGCTGGCGCCGGACGCCGGCTTCCTGATCGCCGCCCGCGGGCTGCAGGGCGTCGGCGGCGCGGTCATGTTCGCCACGACGATCGCGCTGATCAACACCAGCTACGAGGGTCGCGACCGCGGGACCGCGTTCGGCATCTGGGGCGCCGTGGTCGGCGCCTCCGCTGCCCTGGGCCCCATCCTGGGTGGTGCGCTGACCGAGCTCTCCTGGCGCTGGATCTTCTTCGTCAACCTGCCGGTGTGCGTGCTCGCGGTGCTGCTCACGGTGTCTGCGGTGCAGGAGGCGCGGCAGCCGCGGGCCCCGCGTCCCGATCTGCCGGGGATCGCGCTGTTCACCCTGGGCGCGGGCGGGGTCGTCTTCGGTCTGGTGCGCGCCTCCGCCGACGGCTGGGGCCGGCCCGAGGCCTGGGGGCCGATCGCCGGCGGGCTGGTGGTGCTGGCCGTCTGGGTGGCGGTCGAGCTGCGCAGCCCCGCGCCGATGCTCGACGTCCGGCTGTTCCGGTCCCGCTCGTTCAGCGGGATCATGCTCGGCGCGCTGCTGCTCAACGGTGCGGCGTTCGCCGAGCTGATCTACACGTCCCTGTGGCTGCAGTCCATCGGTGGGCTCTCCCCGCTGCAGGCCGGCTGCGTCTTCATCCCGCTGTCCGCGCTGAGCTTCGGCGTCGCCGCGCTCGCGGGCCGGGTGCTGCAGACGCGCCCGCCGCGGTTCGTGCTCGGCGGCGGGCTGCTGCTCATCGGCGCCGGTGGGCTGCTGCTGGCCCTGGTCGACGGGGACTCCACGTGGCGGGTCCTGGTGGCCGGGCTCGCGGTCCTCGGCGCCGGTGTCGGCATGGCCAACCCGACGCTGGCGTCGGCCGCGCTGGCCTCGGTGCCGCGGGAGCGCAGCGGGATGGCCTCCGGCGCGGTCAACACCGCCCGGCAGTTGGGTTTCGCGCTCGGCGTCGCGGTGCTGGGCAGCGTGTTCACCGCCCGTGCGGCCGCCGTCCTGAGCGACGGCGGTGCCGTCGACCCGTCGGGGACGGCGTCGGCGCTGACCGCGGGCCAGGCGGGGCAGATCATCGGCTCCGCGCCGGTGCAGTCCCGCGGCGCGCTGGCCGACCTGCTGGCCGCGGCGTACGCCGGTGGCCTGCGGGACGTGTTCCTGGTCTGCGGCGCGGCGGGGATCGTGGGCGGGCTCGCGGTGGTCGCCCTGGTGCGCGCCCCGGCGCCCTCGGCGGGTCACCAGGCGGCGCAGCGGCCGGTCCGGGCAGAGGCGGAGCCGGTGGCAGGCTGAGCGGCCGGCCCCCGTCGGGGACGATGCCGGGATGACCGACATCGTCCTGGTGCACGGCGCCTGGCACGGCGCATGGTGCTGGCGGCGCGTGGTGCCGCGGCTGTGGGCCGCCGGGCACCGCGTCGTCCCGGTCACGCTCACCGGGGTGGGGGAGCGGGCCCACCAGTTCTCACCGCACATCCGACTGGCCGACCACGTCGAGGACGTCGTCGCCGCGATGCGTGCCGAGGAGTGCCGGGGCGCCGTGCTGGTCGGCCACAGCTACGCCGGCATGGTCGTCACCGGTGCGGCCGACCGGCTGGGCGACGCGGTCGGCGCGCTGGTCTACGTGGACGGCGTCGTCCCCAGCCCGGGCGAGTGCTGGTCGACCGGCAACCCCCCGCAGGTGCAGGCCGACCGGCGGGCGGCCATCGCCGCAACCGGCGCTCTGCCGCCTCCGCCGGCCGCGGTCTTCGGGCTCACCGGTGCCGACGCCGACTGGGTCGACCGGCGACAGACTCCGCAGCCGGCCGGGGTCTACGACGACCCGCTGACCTTCGACGGGGACGGCTGGGCGGCCCGGCCGCGGACCTTCGTCGACTGCACCGCCCCGCCGCTGCCCACGATCGACCCCTCCCGGGCACGGGTGCGGGCGGAGCCGGGCTGGGAGATCGTCGAGCTGGCCACCGGGCACGACCCGATGGTCAGCGCCCCGGGCGAGCTGGCCGACGTGCTGCTGAGGATCGCCGCCCGCTGAGCCGCGGGCCACGCTCCACCCATGCCGCCCGCCCCGATGCCCGACGACTGGCAACGCGCCCTGGTCGTGGCCGCCCACCCCGACGACGTCGAGTCCGGCGTCGCCGCTGCCGTCGCGGTCTGGACGGCGGCGGGCAAGGAGGTCCGCTACCTGCTCGCCACCCGCGGGGAGGCAGGCATCGCCGGCCTGTCGCCGGCCGAGGCCGGGCCGCTCCGCGAAGCGGAGGAACGCCGCTCGGCCGCGGCGGTCGGGGTCTCGCAGGTGGAGTTCCTCGACCACCGGGACGGCGCCGGAAGTGTGGCGAGCACCGCGGTAGGCCAGGGCAGCACGCTGACCGGAGCAGGAGCAGCAGGTTCAGACCTTGCACCATGTGGTCGGCGCGGGCCAGCAGCTGCACCGTGATGTGGTGGTTGAGCCAGATGATCCCGACGATGAGGAAGGACACCAGGTAGGCGGCCCACTGCGGCCACTGTGGGCCAGCTCCCGGCCGCGGTGTCCCTCCGCGGAGACCGGCCCTTCACGTCGAGGATCAGCAGGGTGATGACGATGGCGAAGACGCCGTCGCTGAAGGCCTCCAGCCGGCCGACGCTCATGCCCAGGTGCCTGGACCGGTCCGCTGCTGCCGTGCCGCCCCCCTGGCGTGCCCGGCGGACGACCCTCCCCGACGACGGGCCGGGTGTCCAGCCCCGGGTTCCCCGTAGACTCCCCGGCACGACGGACGAGTCGGCTGGGCGGTCGCGTCGGCGGGGGAGACCCCGTCGCCGAGGAACGTCCGGGCTCCACAGGGCAGGGTGGTCGTTAACAGCGACCCGGGGTGACCCGCGGGACAGTGC